>JAEETP010000112.1 GCA_016290415.1 Bacteroidales bacterium | reverse complement strand
AATATGCCGGATTCATCTATGAGCTCTTTGGGCACGCCACGGGCGGTGCGAAGGCCCAGCATTATCTTTTCGTTATAGACGTCGTCTGCCGTGAGCCTCTCGCCGCCGCCATAGGGCAGGTGGCCGGCCTCCAGGGCAGCGCAGTATTCCTCTACCGAGGCGGGATTCCACTGCCGCCTGTCGCAGCCGTTGAAGGAGTGCGCGGCGGGACCGAGGCCCAGATAGGCGGTGCGGTCCCAGTAGGAGCTATTGTGGCGGCTGTGACGGCCCGAAAGGCAGAAATTGGAGATTTCGTACTGCCAGTAGCCCGCCGCATCCAGAGTGTTCTGCAATAGCGTGTATTGGGCGGCGCAGGTTTCATCGTCCGGCTCGGTGTACTGGCCACGGGAGGCCATTTCTGCCAGAGTGCTTTCGGGATCGATGCTCATCTGGTAGGCAGATATATGCTCCGGCCGCAGCGCCACCGCCTGTTCCAGATTGTAGCGCCACTGCCCTTCTGTCAGGCCGGCAAAGCCGAAAATAAGGTCGATGGAAATATTGCCGAAGCCGGCCTCACGCAGACGGGCGAATGCCTCCCGCGCAGTGGCGGCGGTGTGGCGGCGGTTCATCCATTTCAGATGTTCATCGCAGAAAGACTGAACCCCCATACTGATGCGGTTCACGCCGGCCGCGCGATAGGCCTCCAGCGGCGCCGCGCCCGACGCCACGTCTTCTGGATTGACCTCAACGGTGAATTCTTCAAGATGCGACAGGTTAAATGCTTCCCCAAGCGCAACCGCAATCGCCGTAAAGTCTTCGGCACAGAGCAGAGAAGGCGTCCCGCCGCCGAAATATACAGTCTTTACAGGGCAGCCGCCGTCAAGATATTCCCGCCTGAGGGCAATTTCTCTTTTGAGGGCAGCCACATAGCGGCCGTGCCCGCCGAAGCGGGGGCAGACCTCGGAATAGAATCCGCAATAAGTGCAGAAAGAAGCACAGAACGGGATATGGACGTATATCCCCGCCAAAATTATCTCAGTACAAGGTCAGCGCTGCCCAGCTTGCCGTCGGCGCCGTAGACATCTACGGAATAGGTGCCTTTGGTGTAGCTGGAGGCTCCGCTGAAGTAGATGCTCATATCCACCTCGCTGCCCTGGTAGTCAACCTCGCGGGAAGCGCTGCAGATCATCTCCTCTCCGCCGCTCTTGAACACGCGCTGGTCGCCGGAGGTCATCACTATGCCGTCGGGGCCTTTGACACGGATATAGATGCGCCTGTAACCCGTCTTGGCCAGGGCATTCTCTACCAGGCAGAGGTCGGTGCGGAGCTTGACCACGCGGCTGCTGCGGTCGGTGACGTCGCCGCTGCCGTTGATGCCCACCAGGGTGATGCCGCGGGCCTTGAGCACGCTGCCCTTGGTAACCTGCTTCTCGAGATTGTCTGTGGTGGTGCGCAGCTCGTCATATTTCTTGCGGCTGTCGGCGGCCTCTTTCTTGGCGTCCGACGCCTGCTGGCGAAGGGTGGTGTTAAGATTGTTCAGGGAGTCTATCTGTACGATATAATGCCTCATAATGGAGCGCATTGTGCCCAGCTCGTTTTCGTATTTGCGGATCTGGGCGCGGTTGGTAGCCTCGGTCTTTTTGAGGCGCTCTATCATCTGGTCCACCTTCTCGCGCTCTACTGCCAGCGAATCGGTGAGCAGGGTGCTGTTCACATACAGGGAATCGTAGTCGGCACGAAGGGCCACCATCTGCTCTGTGAGATCGGCTTTCTCTACCTTGAGCTGCTTCACTATCTTGCTGTTGTTAAACCAAATCACACCCAGGGCGATGAGCAGTATCGCAGCCACCATACCCAGGGCAACAATGATTTTTCTAAGTTTTTCCGCAGTTTCCATATAGATGATATATTTGATACAAAAATAGTTATTTTTGTAAACATTCAATTCTTAAGCCACACGATTATGAAGTACCTGATCCGTTCCCTGAAGTATCTTTTATACTTTGTGATTATATTCTGCCTGTGCCTCGCCATTGTGGTGCTGTTCTCACACCAGTCCTTCTCTGACATCCCGTCCCTTTTCAAGGAGGGTTCATTCCTGCCCATCTGCCTCATTTTCCTGGGCTTTGCGCTGCTTTACCCGGCCGTGGGTTACCGCAAGGCAAAGCTGGTGCTGGACGGCGAATGGAAAGACTACCGCAATGCCATTATGAAGACTATGGAAGGCGCCGACTACGAGCTGGTGAGCGAGACCGACCGCACTCTTAAATTCCGCTCAAAACGCGCCGGCGTGCGCTTTTCCCGTATGTGGGAAGATGCCATAACCTTTGAGCAGCAAGAGAACGACCCCGCCCTGGTAAAGGTGGACGGCCCCAGCCGCGACACCCTGCGCCTGGTGGGTAGCGTTTACTACAACTACCGTATGGAACACCCTCAAAGCGAAGAATAATATGAAAACGGTAAAGGAATATCCCGAGCTGATGCCGGCCGAAATAGACCGCTCCCTGCTGGAGGCGGAGGGTGTAATGTGCGACATCCTGAACCAGAATCTGCTCTATATCAGCTATGCGCCCTGCGCAGACTTTGCCATCAAGCTGGTGGTTGCAGACGAAGACTATGACCGCGCCTGCGAGATTCTTGCGGCCACGGTTACAGACGAACCCGGGGCAGAGCCCGAGGCTGCCGAATAAATCAACTGACTATATTTCCTGTAACAGCGCGTCAGCTACAGATAGCTGGGCGTAGAAATCTGCGCCGTAGGCGTCTATGATGGGGTCTTTCAGAAACTGATAGACCTTGATTCCCTCTTTGCGGCCCTTCTCAAAGGCCTCTTTGCAGAGGTTCCAGCGGTGCAGGTTCAGCGCCTTGCTACCATCCGAAAAGGTCACTTCCCTTATGGGATAAAGGCGGCACGAAATGGGCTTTTTGAACTTGCAGCCGCCGCAAATATGCGTGCGCTCTACCGCGCACAGGCAGTTGCCATCCTCAAAGAAAGTGTAGGCGCAGGGGTTGTCGGTGGTTTCGCAGAGCGTTTTATTGCCGGTGGCCTTTCTGGCCTCGGGGGCCATCTGCATAAGCGGAGTCACCATATCGCCGTCCTGATCAATTTCAAAGAAGCCTTTGGCGGCCACCGCCGCCTTGCCACTTTCTGTAAGCAGCGGGCTGAATGCGGGCCACGCCTGCTCCAGCTGCCCCTCTTCTCCCTTTGCCAGCGGCGCCCCGCTCTCGCCTATCACGCAGCAGGCACCCTTGCAGCGCTCGTAGTCGCACGCAAAGTATTCGGTGAGGATTTCGTCAGAAATCAGGATATCGTTTATAGAAATCATTTCAGCCGGAAAGCCATATAGGTGATGGGCAGCCCTTCTGCAAGGAATTTCTGCTCGTAGTAGGTCTTGACGTTGAGGATATCCTCTTCGGTGACGCGGCCGGTGCCGTAGATGTCGTTGTTGGCCTCCAGAATCTCCAAACCCTGCTCGCGGGCCACCTCCAGCGTGTATTCGTGCAGCAGCTGGCTGTCGGTCTTAAGGTTGATGATGCCGCCGGGTTTTAAGAACGCGCGATAGCGGTCCAGAAAAACCGGCGATGTCAGGCGGCGGTTGGGGCTTTTGGGCTGCGGGTCGGCAAAGGTTATCCAGATTTCGTCTACCTCTCCGGGAGCGAAGATGCTCTTTATGAAATCGATTCTGGTGCGCAGGAAGGCGACGTTGGGCATAGCGTTCTCGGTGGCGTATTTGGCCCCTTTCCAGAGCCTTGCACCCTTGATGTCCACGCCGATATAGTTGATGTCGGGGTTTCGCAACGCCAGCGCAATAGTATATTCACCCTTGCCGCAGCCAAGCTCCAGCACTATGGGGTTGGAATTGTGGAAAACCTCTTCCTTCCAATGTCCCTTGAGGGGATGCTCTCCCTTGAGCATCTGCTCTGTGGGAGGCTGTATCAGGCACTTGAAGGTCTCGTTCTGGGCAAACTTGAAGAGTTTGTTCTTGCTCATTTGCGTCGTCCTTTATATGTAAAACCGATGGCCTTTATCCGATCCAGGTCGGTTTCGTTCTTGCAGGAAATTATCACGCGCCACCGCCCGGGCAGGGTGTCGCAGCCTATGTTGCGGCGCCACCCCCACTGGTTGTCCAGATAGCTGCCGCGCCTTTTGAAAAGCACGTTGGCCCCGTCGCCAAGGGAGTTTTTCTGGCGGACATTGCTCACCACGGGAAAAGTCACCGTTTCGGAGAAAGTCTCAAAGTTGGGCGCGATTACGTCAAAAGTAATATCCGCCGTCTCTTTGACCCAGTAGTCGGAGTCAAAACGGCACACCACGGCGGTGTTGTACACAAAGCCGGAGTCCATAGGGAAATCAAAGCTATAGCCGCCGCGCAGCTCTTCCGGCGTAATCTCCTGCACAAGAGAGAACTCTTCGTACGGGTTGTCACAGCCGGTGGCCAGGCACAGCAGCAGCGCCGCAAATATGGCGTTAAGCTTTGTTTTCATTGCCACGGGGTCTGCGGTTGTTGTTACGGCCGCCCTGCCATCTGCGGCCCCGGTCGCCTCTGGAGCGCTGTTCCTCTTTGGGTTTCTGCTCCTGCTGAGGGCGGTTCTCTTCGCGGGGGCGTTGCTCGTCACGTGGACGCTGATCTTCGCGGGGGCGGTTCTCTTCGCGGGGACGCTGCTCGTTTCGCATCTGGCCCGATGCCTGCTGCCCTCCCTCGGAACGGCTTTTCTGGTCGTCTGACGGACGGCGGCGGTCCCTGCCGCGGCCGCGGTTCCGCTTGCGGCCGGTGGAGTCAAAGCGGGAAATGCTGTCGTCGCCCACAGCACTCACGAATTCGGGCGTATCGTCGCTGCCCTTGGACTTTTCTATCACCGGATCGCCCTTCTTGCCCTGCCGGTTAAGCTCGCGAATCTGCATCACCTGCTCTGCCGAGAGGGGGAACATATTGGCCATATTGCTCTTGTCAAAAGAGAACCACATTGTGCCCACCAGCACGTCGGTCTTCACCAGATATGCCAGGCCGTCGCTGAAATCCAGCGGCTCGCGGGCGTCGGGAAGGCTCTTGCGGGCATCCAGATATGTAGATGCCTCGTAGTTGATGCAGCATTTGAGTTTGCTGCACTGTCCGGCCAGTTTCTGCGGATTCAGCGCCAGGTCCTGGCAGCGCGCCGCAGCGGTGGTTATGGACTTGAAATCGGCCATAAACTTGGAGCAGCACAGCGGCCGGCCGCAAACGCCTATGCCGCCAATAAGGCCCGCCTCCTGGCGTGCGCCAATCTGCTTCATCTCTATGCGGATGTGGAACTCCTCGGCAAAATCCTTGATCAGCTGGCGGAAGTCCACGCGCTCGTCTGCTATGTAATAGAAGATGGCCTTGGTGCCGTCTCCCTGGAACTCCACGTCGCCTATCTTCATCTCCAGCCCAAGCCCGGCGGCAATCTGACGGGCGCGGATCATTGTGCTCTGCTCCCGCGCAATGGCTTCCTGCCAACGCTCCAGATCCAGCGCCT
>JAEETP010000111.1 GCA_016290415.1 Bacteroidales bacterium | reverse complement strand
GCTTTCAGCTACTACGACAAGGCTTTGAAAATAAATGGTTCCTATGCCCCGGTTCTGAACAACTATGCATATTACATCAGCGAGCGCTACAGCGAGCCTGTGAAAAAGGTGCCCAAAGACCTGCGCAAGGCTTACGATATGAGCCGCATCACCATAGAGAAGGAACCCGACAACGCCACCTATCTGGACACTTACGCCTGGATTCTGCACCTTATGGGTCAGGACCTGGAGGCCAAGGCCCACTTCAAGCACGCAATGATACACGGCGGCAAAGAGAGCGGCGTGATGCTGCGCCACTACGCAATTGTGCTCAAGGCGCTGGGAGAGAATGATCTGGCAGCCATTTATTCGGCTCAGGCCGACCGACTTGGAGAATGAGACAGTTCTGTAAAATAGCGGTTGTTGCTGCGGCGCTGCTATGCGCCCTGCCTCTTGCCGCGCAGAATTCGTCCAACAAAAAAGCCACCATTGCCCGTCTGAAAGAGGAAATCCAGTTCATAGACAAAGAACTCAAGGCGGCATCTTCCAAACACAAAGAGTCTTACAACCAGCTTCTGCTGCTGCAGAAAAAAAGCGCCAGCCGCAAGCGTCTGGTAGACGAATCGGACCGCGCCATAAAAGACCTGCAGGACAGCATCTACCATAAAGACAGGGCAATAGGTGCCCTCCAGGCAGAGATTGACACGCTGGAGAAGTACTATTCCAACCTGGTATACAACACCTACAAAAACCGCGACAACCGGGTTTGGTTTATGTATCTGCTCACCAGCGAGAATCCGGGCCAGGGCTACAGGCGGTACTCATACCTGAAGAACCTGGCAGAAACCATGAATGCCTCCGCCAGGGAGATACTTGAGGCAAAGGAGAGGCTTGCGGCAGAAAAATCCAGCCTTACGGGGATGTACAACGAGGCGGCCGATCTCAAGAAAGAACGCGAAAAAGAGTACACCACCCTGCTGGGCGAAGAGAAAAAGACCAAGGCTATGGTGGACAACCTGGCCAGGGACAAGAAAAAATACAAGGCCGAACTGGACAAGAAACGCAAGGAGATGGACCGGCTGAACAAAGAGGTCCAGAAGGCGGTGACCAAGGAGATGTCCAAGAAGGACAAGATCGATTATAACGTTTCCGGCAAGTTCGAGCAGAACAAAGGCAAGATTCCCTGGCCCGTGAAAGGCGTCGTCACAGAGCAGTTCGGGGTGCAGAAACATCCTGTCTACAAAAATATCTCCCTTCCGGCCAACAACGGCATAACCATCACTGCCAAGAAAGGCAGCGAAGTCAAATGCGTGTTCGAAGGCACCGTAAAGCAGATTCTGGTGATGCCCGGCTACAACCATTGCGTGCTGGTGCAGCACGGCGAGTATTTCACCTTCTATTGCAAGTTGGCCAAGACTACTGTAAAATCGGGTCAGAAAGTCACCGCCGGGCAGACTTTGGGCACACTTGAAGCTGCCGACGACGACACATCACAGTTGCATTTCCAAATCTGGAAAGGATCCGCCAAGCAGAATCCCTCTGCCTGGCTTAACTAATTCTTTTTTACCAGCCCTTCGCTTTCGAGCAGAGCGTCGGCTGTGGCGTCACGACCCCGCCATTTGCGGTACAGCACGTCGGCATCTTCCATATCGCCGCGGCTGAGGATGTTCCTGCGGAAAGAGCCGGCAATCTCGCGGTTGAACACGCCCTCCTGGCGGAAATAGTCAAAGGCATCTGCAGAGAGCACCTCGGCCCACTTGTAGGAGTAATAACCTGCCGAGTAGCCGCCCGAAAAGATATGTGTAAAAGAGGGCGACATCGCAGTGCCGTCAATAATGGGTACGACAGCGTTGGGGGCGCAGACCGACGCTTCAAACTCTGCTACGCCCGTTTGCGGCAGGTTCTCTCCGCTGTGCCAGGCCATATCCAGAATGCCGAACTGCAGCTGCCTTACAAAAGCGTACCCCGCCTGATAGTTTTTGGCGGCCAGCAGCCGGTCTATGTTCTCTTCCGGTATCAACTCTCCGGTTTGATAATGGCGGGCGAATGTGTTCAGGAATTCCTTTTCAAACGCCCAGTTCTCCATAATCTGTGACGGGAGTTCCACAAAGTCGCGCACCACGTTGGTTCCTGTAAGTGAAGAATATGTCCCTTCCGAGAGCAGGGAATGCAGGCAGTGTCCAAACTCGTGCAGCAGGGTGGTTACTTCTCCAAAGGTAAGCAGCGACGGGGTGTCGGCAGTCGGTTTTGTAAAGTTGGTCACCAGAGACACGAAGGGGCGCTTTTCCTCCCCTCCTTCTATGCTCTGCTCTCTGAAATTTGTCATCCAGGCACCGCTGCGCTTGCTCTCGCGAGGGAAAAAATCCATATACAGCAGCCCCATAAAGCGGCTGCCGTCGCAAACCTTGTATACCTCGACATCGGGGTGATATACCGGAAGGTTGTTTTCCCGCTCAAAGGATAGGCCGTATAGCGCAGTGGCCAGGCCAAAGACAGCTTTCTTTACCTTTTCCAGTTCGAAATAGGGCTTAAGCTGCTCCGAAGTAAATGCGTACCGGTCCTCTTTGAGCCGGCGGCTCCAGTAAGAGAAATCCCAGGGCATAATATCCTCTTCAAAACCTTTTGATGCGGCATATTCCCGCAACTCTGACATCTCTTTTAGGGCGAACGGACGGGTCTTGGCCATAAGGTCAGCAAGAAAGGCGTTTACCGTCTCGGGGTCTTTGGCCATACGCTCTTCCAGCGCATAATACGAGTATGACTTGTAGCCAAGAAGACGCGCGATTCGCTCCCGGAGCTCCACTATCCGGCGGATGTTGCCGCTGTTGTCGCTTTTACCGCCAAGAGCCCGGGTATTATATGCCCGCCACACTTTTTCGCGCTGGCCGCGGTTGGCGCTGTAGCTCATAAAAGCGCCGTAGCTGGGCGCCTGAAGGGTAAATACCCACCCCTGGCTGCCTCTTGCCGCAGCCTCTTCTTTTGCGGCTTTCACCACAAATGCGGGCATCCCTTCCAGATCTTTTTCGTCGGTAATCTCCAGCACAAAAGCATTGGTGGCATCCAGGGCATTCTTTTCAAAACGCAGCGATGCCAGGCTCAGCTCTTCCTGCGCTGCGGAATACTCCGCACGGTCTTTTTCGGGAAGATTGGCGCCGCTTCTGGAGAACGACTTGTAGGTCTCTTCCAGCAGGCGCATCTGCTCGGGATTCAGGTTCAGGGCCTCCCTGGCCTCATATACCGCCTTGACCCTGCCGAAAAGGGGGCGGTTGAGCCGGACGTACATACTGTATTCGGTAAGCGCCGGCGATACCTCTTCTGCTATCTCCTGCATCCTTTCAGAAGTGCAGGCCTCGTTAAGGTTGAAGAAGATATTTGAGACATCCTCCAGAGCCTGGCCGGCACGGGCCAGGGCATCTATGGTGTTTGGAAACGACGGGGTGTCACTGTTGGCGCATATCGCATCCACCTCGGAGCGGGCCATCTCTATGGCCTTTTTGAATGCCGGGAGGTAGTGCTCTGTCTTTATTTTGTCAAACGCGGGGGCTCCGAACGGGAGCGCAGAAGGTGTAAGCAGTGGATTCATATCGCTAAATTACTCATTTTTTGCGAGGCGGCATATTTTGTTGCCCCGGATACGGTAGCTGTATTCGTAAAGATGATAGACTACAGGCCCTATCAGAGGCCTTTCTATCGAGGTAAAAAAGTGAACGTCATAACCGGCCAGGCGGCTGTCGGAAAGGCTGATGGACCTGAGCCCAAGGGAATGGACACTCTCCAGTAAAGTGTGGTTTCGCCTCAGTATCCTGTTGACTTCTGCCATCTCTCGCAGCCGGTTGTAGTATTTGCGGTTGTGCCAGGCGGTGCGGCAGTCATCGTTGCAGAACTGCTTGTCCTTCCGGCCGGTCAGCGGCGCACCGCATTCCCTGCAAAATCTCTCCATACACAATGTTTTTGTTGCAAATTTAACCACCGGGAAGCTGGCGTAAAGGCAAATTCCCGATTATCTGGTTCACTGTTTCCGTTTTTGAAAACGCACATCCGTTTTAAAACGTTTAAAATCGTTTATATGCGTTTTTATTATTGGTCCGCGGCACGTCCGGCCACTTTCTTTGCATCGGAGCGTAAGCCGCAGAAATAATACAGTAAAAACAATCATTATGGAAAGAATGACCATCAACCGGGTTGAGATTTTGGGCAGAGTCGGGGCGGACCCGAGAATAACCACCACCGGAACATCACGCAGCGCACGGTTTCCGGTAGCCACAAACGAACAGTTCAGAGACCGCAGCGGAGGGCTGCACGAAGAGACCACCTGGCACAACATCGCCCTATGGCAAGGCAAATCCACACCTGACTTCAACAGTATCAGGAAAGGGGTTCTGGTGCATATCTACGGCAGGATCCGCAACTCCAAGTTTACCGGAATGGACGGGGAAGACAAATACTTCTCGGAGATCAACGCGCAGCACCTGGAGATCTGCAACGACCAGCCGGAGAGAGACTATGCTCCGGGGGGCTATGCAAGATAGTCCGGCATTTTGTCTTTTGACAAAAACCAGTTAAATTTGCGGTTTATAATAAACTGCAAGAGACCGTCTTTATGTCAAGAGCCATCTATCTGTACAACACGTCTTCGAGGCTGAAGGAATTGTTCAAACCCATACACGAGGGACACGTAGGTATTTATGTCTGCGGCCCCACCGTTTATGGCGACGCCCATCTGGGTCACGCCCGTCCGGGCATTACCTACGACGTGCTGGTCAGGCTGATGCGCAACCTGGGCTACAAAGTGCGTTTTGTAAGGAACATCACAGACGTGGGCCATCTGGAAAACGATGCCGACGAGGGTGAGGACAAAATCGCAAAGAAAGCCCGTCTGGAGCAGTTGGAGCCGATGGAGGTGGTTCAGTACTACACCATCCGCTACGAAGAGGCTATGAAAAAGCTGGGCGTAAACCCGCCTTCCATCGAGCCCCGCGCTTCGGGCCATATCATAGAGCAGATTGCGCTGGTAAAGCAGATTCTGGAAAACGGCTATGCCTACGAGAGCAACGGTAGCGTCTATTTTGACGTAGCAAAGTATAACAAGGACTACAAATACGGCGTGCTTTCTGGCCGCGAGCTGGACGAGATGATTTCCAACACCCGCGAGCTGGACGGCCAGAGCGACAAGCACTCTCCCTACGATTTCGCCCTTTGGAAAAAGGCCGCACCGGAGCATATTATGCACTGGCCTTCTCCCTGGAGCGAGGGATTCCCGGGGTGGCATCTGGAGTGCTCTGCAATGAGCGCCAAGTATCTCGGAGAGGAGTTTGACATCCACGGCGGCGGTATGGACCTGCTGTTCCCCCACCACGAGTGCGAGCTGGCGCAGAACACAGCTGCCCGCGGCAAGGGCGGCGTCCACTACTGGATGCACAACAATATGATCACCATCGACGGCAAGAAGATGGGCAAATCATACGGCAACTTCATCACTCTGGAAGAGCTCTTTACCGGCAAGCACCCGCTGCTGCAGAAGGCATACAGCCCTATGACCATCCGCTTCTTCATTCTGCAGGCGCACTA
>JAEETP010000024.1 GCA_016290415.1 Bacteroidales bacterium | reverse complement strand
TTGTATTTTTTTGGTGGTTTTACTCGCAGTATGCTGCAGCAAAGATGAGGAGCGTCTGGCGCAGCTGGAGCGGGAACTGGCCGAACTGCAGGGCAAAGAGCCTTCGGTGCCGGGTGCTTCCGAAATCATACCGCCCGAGGACGGCCCGTTTGCCTTTGCATTCGACGCCGCCTGCTATGGGGTCGATGCGGGCCAGTCCGTCAGCATAAAGTATTCCCTGCCGGCGGCATCATCAATAGAAATCAACACCAAAGATGGCTGGACGGCCGTTCAAAACGCCACCAGTGATACAGAAGGGGAGATTGTGGTCACCGCTCCCGACCCCGCATCACCCACCGAGATTGTGGCCACCGCCACTACTGCCGGCGGCCGCTCCACGGCTGTGATTCTGCCGGTTATGCTCCGCGATCCGTATTCTGACGCGACCCGCCCCAGGATTGACGCGCTTGGATATTATTCTTTCAAGCCCTGGAACGCAACCCCCGAGAACTTCCGGAAACTCGTGGATGCCGGGCTCAATATTGTCACTGTAGAAACTGGCGACGATGACTGGCAGGAGCAGGTTATCCGTGCAGGAGAGGCCGGGCTCAAGGTGCTTCCAATACTCATAGACAGAACGTGGAACTATTACGACAATCCCGGTACAGACCAGAGCCTTGCAGAGGCTGTAAACTGGCTCAAAAACCGTCCCGAGGTACTTGCCTACCATATGTTTGACGAGCCTGGGGTCAGTGTTGCGCCTATGCTCAAGATGGTGAAGGAAAAAATTGAAGAGCTGGATCCGACACATCCCGTATATATAAATTTCGGTCCGGAGGCCTCTTCAACCTGGATGGGAGTGGATACTTATTACGAGTATGTCAACACCCTTGCGGACTATCTGGATCTGAAGCAGCTCTCTTTTGACATTTATCCCATCTATCCCGGCCGTATCCAGAGCAACTGGCACAAGTGCCTGGAGATAATGGCAGACGCTGCCAAACGCCACGGTGTGCCCCTGTGGACCTTTGCCGCCAGCTGCTGGATAAACAAGGAGCAGCCAATCCAGACAAGGGAGAAGCCCAATAAAATGAACATACTTCTCCAACTGTATACGAGTCTTGCTTTCGGCTCCCAACTGGTGCAGTATTTCACCATTCAGGATTATGGCGGCACCGACTTTGCTCCCATTATGCGCGACGGCACCTGGACCCAGGCCTACAACTATCTCAAGGATGCCAACCTTGAAATGCAGAAGCGTGCCTTCGTTTTCAAAGGCTCCAATGTCACCAAAGTCCGTCAGGCTGGAGAGCAGGTGTCGCACGAAATGCAACTGTCGGTTCTGGATCTTCCTGAAGCGATAGAAGAAATCTACATCTACCCCCCCGGGTCAGTTACAGTCTCTTTTCTTGAGAACAACGGCAACCGGTATATCGCCCTGGTGAACAATTACTGGAGTGCGGTACAGCAGGTCAGACTTGCCCTCAATGAACCGGTATATTGCATTGACTCTGAGGCCGATTTTACATTGCTCGAGCCGGGAGAGAACCATCTTGAAATCCCTATGGGCGGGATGATGGTCCTGAAAATCCGATAACTGATTTCCGCACAGGCTGCCGCTACAGCCCTCTGAAGAAGTTGGTGTGTTTGCCTATGTAGTCCATACGGGCCAAATCCACCTTCTCGCCGTTTTTCTCTACCAGCATCGTGGCGGAGCCGTTGCAGTAGTCCCAGGCGGCACTGTTGCTCTGATCAAAGGTATAGTCCATCTCCGGCTCTGACTTGAACGTACAGGAATAGCCTTCGCGTTCGGTGCGGCCGCCGTTGAATTTAACCTTCCAGTTGTAGTGTCCGTTGCCGTTGGCATCGGTCATCACCGCAGTCAGCGAGCACTTGGTGATATAATCCTTTTCTTTCTCATTAAAGATGAAAGAATAGGGGCCTTCCCAATAGAGCTCCCAGGTGTAGGGTCCCTTGCAGGTTATGGTGATTCCGCTGACATTCCTTTTTGCGCTTACAGTCCAGGTGACACCCTGCTCGCGAAGACTCTTGCCGCCGGTTTCATATGATGACTGGCCGGCAGTTGTTTTATAATACCCGTAGTCGCTGTAAGAGAGAGCCGACTCCAGCGAAAGAAGATAGTCGGGGATAAGCTTGGATGCTATGATAGTGAGGTAATCTTCGGCAATGGAAGTGTTGTATTCGTGGCTTCCGCCGTATTCTTCAATATAACCCTTTGAACAGGAGGCAAGGGCAAGGGCAAGTATAATAACGGATAGTTTTTTCATAACGTCAGAATTTATAAGCGAGACCGAATCTCCAGATCATTGCGTCGTGTGAGAAGACATTTTCAAAGAAGAAGGGAACCTTGGGGCCGAACTGGGCGCCGAAAGCAATGAGTTCCCCGGTAAACCCCGGTTTTAACGTGGGCCTTTCTCCTTTCATCGTGCCCAGTGTAAGAGAGCCGCCAACACCGGCGCCGGAATAGAGCTGCCATTTACGGGTATGCAGATAGCAGTATCTGGCCTGGGCCTTGAGATAGAAATTGTTGCGGTAGTGTTTGCCCAATATGACATCTCCGGCTGGAATATAAGAATCTTCTGTCGCGTTGTACCACGACAGGGCGGCACCCAAACGGATTCTTCTGGTGATAAACTTGCCGTATTCCACGCCCACAGAAGGCCCGCATATTATGTTTCGGTAACCGGGCTCGTAGCCGGAGTACAGGTCCCACCGGGAATCATACATATCCCCGTATGTGAGTTCAAATGGAAATGAAAGAGTTACGGCGATTTGAGATTCGCCGACGTCCTGGGCCTTGGCCGGCAGGACTGTGGCAACTGCCAGAATCAGCAGTAAGAAGAGTTTTTTCATATAGTAATGTTTCGTTGACTATATATTAAATGCCGCCATTGACAGAAATTAACTCGCCAGTTATATAAGATGCTTCGGGAGATGATAAAAAACCCACCAGAGCCGCCACCTCTTCGGGCTCTCCAAAGCGTGCGGCGGGGATGGTTTTCTTGAGCGCGTCTTCGTCCAGTCCCTCCACCATATCGGTGTGGATAAAGCCCGGAGCAATGGCGTTCACGGTGACTTTCTTGCGCGCCACTTCCTTGGCCAGGGCTTTTGTGGCGGCAATCAGGCCGCCTTTTGCCGCCGAATAGTTGGTCTGTCCGGAAAGGCCGTTTACGCCGCTGTAAGAGGCTATATTTATGATTCTGCCAAACTTGTGAAGCAGCATCGGCTGCAAAACCGCCTTGGTCACATTGAAAAAGCCGCCGAGGGTTGTGCCCAGCACCGCATCCCAGTCGGGGCGCTCCATCCAGATCAGCAGATTGTCCCGCCTGATGCCGGCGTTGTTTACCAGCACCTCTATGTATTCGTCGGGATGGGCGGCCTGCCAGGCTTCAATAGCCGCCTTTGTGGCCTCGGCGTCGGCAACGTCAAATTGCATCAGCTCTCCGCAGCCGCCAATCTTGTCCAGCGTTTCTTGTGCGGCGGTCTGGTTTGAAACGTAATTGATGAGTATGTGATAGCCCTTTTGGGCCAGTTCCAGGCAGATTGCCCTGCCTATTCCGCGGCTTCCGCCGGTTACTAAAGCATATTTCATAGGTTCATTGTTTTATTCAGCAGTTCTTCGCCCACAATTTCGCGGCAGGTGACAAGGGCTGTCTCGGACACGCCCAGGATGCCGTGCAGGCCGCAGTTCTGGCCGGTTAGATACAGGCCCGGGACAGGAGTCCGTGGGTGGACATAGCACGACGCGTCTTTCTTGCGGATGCCATAGGCGCTGCCGCCCGGCGTCCCCGTATATCTTTCCCAGGTGGCCGGGGTGCTGGTCCAGAATTTCTCCACCGCCTCTTCAAGGCCGGGAATTCGTCCGATAAGGTTCCGCGCCAGTTCTTTCCTGTTGGTTACGGGTTCCGGAGCATAGGTCAGCAGGTCGGCTGTGAGGGCGTACCCGTCCTCGTTGCGGTTGCCGTAGTGAATCATCAGTTTCCCGTCGTATGTGGTGCACCAGGGCTGGAATTTTTTCGCTCCCGGTCGCAGCTTGCAGTATACGGTGAATATCCCCGGGCCGTCTTCCAGAGCCTCCAGCCTGCGCAGATATGCCGCCCGGACGTGGCCGCGGAACATTTCAAAGGTTTTGCGGGGATGTATGTCGGATATGATGATGCCGCTGTACGAGCTGCCGTCGGCGCACGTTACTTTTCCAGGCTCGATGCCGGTGACTTCGCAGCGGGTTCTGACCGGGCCGTTTATAAGGCCGCAGAGATGCTTAACCGCCAAATCGCCGGCAGGCAGCCTCCAAGCCCCTTTCATAAAGGGCTTTATCACGTGTGTGAATTCTTCCATAGTGACTTCGCCGGCCGGGTGGCTGAGGCGGATGGCGCTGCCCATAAGCAGCGGCGCGTCGGGCCCCAGAATATCGGCGGCAAGGCCGTCAGCCTGTGGCAAAGAGACTTCCGGCAGATGCCGTGAAACCCCGCTTAACACAATCTCGTCTGTCTGCGGCACATATTCCCACGGCAGGTCCATCAACCCCAGCGGCTCAAAAATGCGTCTCAGCTGCCCGCCCTGTTCCAACCCAGCCACAGAGTGGAAGCCGGTGTCAAACCTGAGCCCTTCGCGGACAAAGGTCTGCAGACAGCCGCCGGGTTGCGCGCCGCGTTCCAAAACGGTTACGGTGCGGCCGCATTTGGACAAAATTGCACCGCAGAGCAGGCCTCCCAGGCCCGACCCTATGATGACAACGTCAGACACGGCGTATCACAAGCGTGGAATTGGTGCCTCCAAAGCCGAAGGAATTGGAGAGGAAGGTGTCGAAATGCCTGTCAATGGTCTTTGCGGGAATCCAAATCCTGGCAGAATCTTCGTCCGGATTTTCAAAGTTGAGGTTGCCGGCCACAAACCCTCCCTGCATCATCAGTATGGAATAAATGACCTCTGATGCGCCGGCCATCCACATTTCGTGGCCGGTCTGGCTCTTGGTGGATGTCACGGGCACCTTGCTGGTGCCGAACACGCGCAGGATGGCCTTGGCCTCGTTGGCGTCTCCCACCAGGGTGGAGGTGGCGTGGGCGTTGACATATTCAATCTCGGCGGCACTTACGCCTGCACGGCGGATGGCCATCTCCAGCGACCTCGCCGGGCCGTCCACGTTGGGCGATGAGATATGGTCGCCGTTGGCGGAAAACCCGTAGCCAAGCACCTCGGCGATTATGGGTGCGCCGCGTTTAACCGCAGAATCGTAACTTTCAAGTATCACCGTGGCTGCGCCGCCGCCGGGAATCAGGCCGTCGCGGTCGCGGTCAAAGGGCCGGCTGGCCTTTTCCGGTTCGCTTTCGCGCATAGAGAAGGCGGAGATGCCGTCAAAAGAGCCGGTGGCGGCTGGATTGACCTCCTGCGCGCCTCCGCAGATCACCATTTCCTGAAGGCCGTTCTGAATGAGCATCGCCCCCAGACCTATTGCGTGGGAACCGCTGGCGCAGGCGCCGGAAACGGTCAGATTGATTCCCTTCAGGTGGAAGATTACGCCCAGGTTCATCGTTACGGTAGAGTTCATGCTCTGGAAAATGGCACCGCTGCCGCACAGCATAGTGTCTTTTTTCTCCACAATCTTGGAGATGGACTTGTAAACGGCGTCGGCGGTGCTGTCGTTGCCGTAGAGAAGACCCACTTCGTGGCTGTCCAGCCACTCCTGGCTTATCCCGGCACTGCGAAGGGCATCGCGTGTGGCGCAGTATGCATACATAGCCGGTTCCGGCATATATACGCGCTGTGCACGCGGAAGTACACTTTTGAGATCGGGAAGGGGCACTTTTGCAGTGAGCCCCGAGCGGAACCCGAGTTCTTTGCGGGCGGGGTCCAGGATGATTCCGGACCTGCCTTCCCTGAGCGATTTCTGAACCTCCTCCAGAGAGGTTCCAAGGCACGACCAGATGCCCATTCCGGTGATGACGACTCTTTGCATAATTACACAAAGATAGCTATATTTGCATATTTATGAAATAGAATGTTACTGCGTAGTAATGAATCTTTTCCCCAATATCCAAAAGGCGTATAGCAATGATCACCTTTCTGCTCCGGAAGCCCAGCGACTGGCGCAGTTCATTGCATTTGGCCCCATCGTTTTCCAGGCCAGCCGGCTGATGCTCAAGTTCTGCATTCTGGAAAGGTTGCGCGACCGGGAAATGACCCTTTCCGAGGTCGCCGAGGCGGCATCCATCTCCCAGTATGCCGCCAAGGTCCTTCTGGAGGCCTCACTGTCCATAGGCACCGTGCTGATAGACACCAAGACCGACAGGTATTCCCTCTCCAAGGTGGGGTGGTTCCTGCTCAACGACCCGGCAACCAGAGTTAATGTGGACTTCAACCACTTTGTAAACTACGAGGGCTTTTTCCGTCTGGAAGAGTCTCTGCTGGAAGGCCGCCCGGCCGGGCTGGAGCATTTCGGCAACTGGCCCACCTTATACGAGGGCCTTTCTTCCTTGCCGGAAAAGGTGAAGAACAGCTGGTTCGCTTTTGACCATTTCTATTCCGACCATTCTTTTGACGAGGCGCTGCAAGTGGTGTTCGGATACCATCCTCGCAGGATTATGGATGTGGGGGGCAATACCGGCCGCTGGGCAATGCGCTGTGTGTCTTATGACCCTGATGTTGAGGTGTCTATCGTGGACCTTCCCCAGCAGCTTGCATTGATGAAAGAGCAGACAAAAGGCGCTCCCGGAGCCGATAGGATAAAGGGGTACGCAATGAATATGCTGGACAGCGAACGCCAGTTCCCCGGCAGCATCAATCCCGACATAGTGTGGATGAGCCAGTTCCTGGACTGCTTCTCGGAGTCTGAAATCCTGAGCATTCTCCAGCGTACGGCAAAGGTTCTTCGCGACGATGCCCGTTTGTGCATAATGGAGACCTTCTGGGACCGCCAGAAATATGAGCCCGCATCTTTCTGCCTCACAATGACCAGCCTTTACTTCACGGTTATGGCCAACGGCAATTCCAAGATGTATCACAGCGACGATATGGCTTCCCTGGTGCGCCAGGCCGGTATGGAGGTGGAGACAATCCACGACGGTCTGGGTCAGGGACACAGTATAATGGTTTGTAAATTAAAGAAATAGATATAATGACTAAAGAAGAGATATTTGAGAAGGTTAAATCCTTTCTGATTGATGAATTTGAAATTGACGAGGATAAGATCTACGCCGAATCCCGTCTTAAGGAAGATATGGGTATCGACTCCCTGGAGATGGTGGACGTGGTGGTGCTGGTAGACCAGGAGTTCGGTTTCAAGATGAAGCCCGAAGACTTCAAGTCAATCAAGACTCTGGACGAATTCTGCGAGTTTATCTTGAGCAGGGTTGGCCGATAACCTCCATACTCAATGGCAGGGTACCACTGACGGAACACCCTGGATGCAACGGGCGTTGATTGCGTTTTTCCGCTGTCTCCCGCTATGGCTTCCCTATGGTGTAATGGCGCTGGTGATTCCTTTCTATATGTTGTTCGGAAAGGGATTCCGGACCTCATACCGGTTTTTTCGCAAACGTATAGAGAAGGGGCGCATCGCCTCTTTTTTCCACGTCTGGAAGAACTTTTACAAGATGGGGCAGGTGGTTTTGGACCGCTTTGCCGCTTTTGCCGGCAAATCTTTCACAATGGATGTGCCCGAAATACAGTTGTTCCACGACTTCAATGACCGCGGCGCTTTCATTATGCTGGGTTCTCACATTGGCTGCTACGAACTTGCGGGATACACTCTCAAGTCTGCAAAGTCCATCCACACCCTGGTCTTCCCCGGTGAGACACAGACGGTCAGGGAAAACCGCAAGCGTATTTTCGATGCGATGAACATAGATATGATCAGCGTGTCGGAAGATCTATCGCACGTCTTTGCAATGAACAATGCCCTCTCTGCCGGAGAGATAGTATCGATACCGGGCGACAGGCTGTTTGGCTCTTCCAAGAGTGTCAGCTGCACCTTTTTCAACGACAAGGCACCGTTCCCTATGGGTCCGTTTGTGCTGGCGGCTCAGCGCGATGTGCCTCTGCTGCAGGTTTCGGTGATGAAGGAGGGGCTGCGCAGATACCGCATTTATCTAAGCGGGATTTCGGTGCCCGAATCGGGCAGCATAAGGGAGAAGGTCCAGACTATGGCAGATTCCTATGCCTCCAATCTGGAGCAGGTAGTGCGCCGGTATCCCCACCAATGGTTCAACTTTTTTGATTTCTGGAATGAGCGGGTTTAAGGACATACCGGTGCAGGAATTGCTGCCGCAGCGGCCGCCGTTCCTCTTTGTGGACCATCTGCTGCATTATGACCAGCAGAAGGTGGTCTCTTCGTTTACCGTGCCCGCCGACGGCTATATGACGGAGAACGGCCGCCTTACCGCCTCCGGCCTTATTGAAAACGTGGCCCAGACAAGCGCCCTGCGCATAGGCTACATTGCCGTATATGTGAAGCACATTCCCGTTCAGATTGGCTATATAGGTCAGGTCCGCGGGCTTGAAATATATCGCCTTCCGCTTGCCGGAGAGGCTCTTGAAACGCACCTGACGGTGGTGCAGGACATATTCGGCATCACCCTGGCAGACGCCGAGGTGCGCAGCGGGGGCGAAGTCCTTGCCGTGATGTCACTTAAAACCGCAGTGGGGGAGGAGTAGAGGTGAAACGGGTTTACTTCATATCGGACGGGATGGTGACCCCTATCGGATGCGGCACGCAAGAGACTTTCTGTGCCGTGCAGCAGGGCCGCAGCGCAATCTGCCAGCATACCGATTTCGGGTGCGGGGATAATCCTTTTGTGGCTTCCCTGCTGGACCGCTCTGCCATAGAATGTCTGCCCGGCCTCAGCTTTTTTGAGACCGTAGCCACTCTGGCGGCACGTCAGGCAATAGAAAATGCCGGAATAGACCCGGCCTCGCAACGCACCGCCATAGTCCTTTCTACCATAAAGGGCAATGTAGAGAAAATAGAGACTGAAGATGTTTCCCTTGCTCTATCGGCCGCAAAGATAGCCACCGCCCTTGGCAACCCCAACCCTCCGGTGGTGGTTTCCAACGCCTGCATTTCTGGCGTTGCGGCGCTGCTGCAGGGCAGCAGGATGCTCCAAAGCGGCCGTTACGACCATATAGTGGTGGTTGGCTGCGAGGTGCAGTCGCGTTTTATAGTGACCGGTTTCCAGAGTCTCAAGGCCCTCTCTATGAACCCCTGCCGGCCGTTTGACACTGCCCGCGACGGGCTCAATCTTGGAGAAGCCGCGGTGGCGGTGGTGCTTGGCACCGAAGATGGTCCGTGGGAGCTTGTCTGCGGGGCCGTGCGCAACGATGCCAACCACATTTCGGGCCCTTCGCGCACTGGAGAAGGCAGCTACAAGGCCCTCCGTTATGTTCTGGAATCGGCCCGCAGAGATCAGCTGGCATTCCTTAACGTTCACGGTACGGCCACCCTTTACAACGATGAGATGGAGGCCATAGCGATAGACCGTGCAGGCCTTGCAGATGTTCCGGTGAATGCCCTCAAGGGGTATTTCGGCCACACTATGGGCGCCGCCGGCATTCTGGAAACAATCCTTTCTATGAAAGCCTGCGACTTGGGGACAGTGTTGCCCACCCGCGGCTTTGAGACTCTGGGCGTGAGCCGCACCGTAAAGGTTTCCAATGAGACACAGCCTGCCCGCGGGCGGGAATTCATAAAATTGCTGTCGGGTTTCGGCGGGGTGAATGGCGCCCTGCTCCTTAGAAAAGGAGGTGAAAGATGAAAGAGGTGCGCAGAATAGATATTCCCTCCGGAACTGACCTGACTGCCCTGTACAGGGAGAAGGTGGGCAATTATCCCAAATTCTTCAAGATGGATACCCTCTCAAAACTGGGTTTCCTGCTCGCAGAACTTCTCGTGGAGGGCGAGACAGACCGCTTTGTTCCCCGCGAAGACAGGGCGGTGGTGGTTTGCAGCCGCAGCGGATGCGTGTGCAACGACCGTCACTATCAGGCTTCGACGAAAGAATTCCCCAGCCCTGCGCTGTTTGTATACACTCTTCCCAATATAGTCACCGGAGAGATTGCAATCCGCAACAAATACGAGGGCGAGACCTCGGCCTTTGTCCTGGACAAGTTTGACCGTGAGACATTTGACTCTCTGGTGGAGACGGTTTTCCAGGACCGGATAACCCGCAGCGCCATATGCTGCTGGATTGACTGCCGCGACGACAGTGACTGGGATGCAACAGGATTTTTATTTGAAAAATAAGATATTATGGAACTGATTGAAGAACTTGAACTCAAAGTGATAGAGGCCCTGAATCTGGAAGGGATGACTCCGGCCAACATAGACAAGGATGCGCCGCTGTTTGGCGACGACGGCCTTGGCCTGGATTCTATAGACGTGCTGGAACTCATTGTGCTTCTTGAGAAAAACTACGGCATCCGCCTGGCTTCTCCCGCAGAGGGCAGGAAAGTATTCCAGAGTATGGCCGTGATGGCCGATTACGTTGCCGCAAACAGGACCAAGTGATTCCCGATATCGTCATAACGGGTGCGGGCGTGATCAGCGCCATAGGTGTCGGCAAGGCCGAGACCCTGGAAGCGCTGTGCGCCTCAAGGTCGGGAGTCGGAAGCCTGAAGTATCTCCAAAGCGCGCTTACCGGTCTTCCGGTGGGCGAGGTCAAGCTGTCCAACGGGCAGATGCGGGAGATGCTGTCCGTTTCCGGCCCGGCTTCCAGGACCTCGCTGATGAGCATCATCTCCCTTCGGGAGGCGCTTGAGCAGGCCGGCATCCCAGCCGAAGACTTCCGCAAAATCCCTTTGATTTCCGGCACTACGGTGGGTGGAATGGACCTCACGGAAAAAAGTTTTCCCGATTATTCTCCGCTTCACGACTGCGGCGCCTCCACAGATGCCGCTGCAGACTATTTCGGCGGATTCAAATGGGCCACTACGCTATCCACCGCCTGCTCTTCGGCTGCAAATGCCGTCATTTTCGGCGCCAACCTGATTCGCAGCGGAGCGGAGCAGATAGTTATAGCGGGCGGCAGCGAGAGCCTGTCTGACTTCCATTACAACGGTTTCAACTCGCTTATGATTCTGGACAGCAAGCCCTGCCGTCCGTTTGACGCAACCCGCGCCGGATTGAATCTGGGAGAAGGTGCGGCATTTCTGGTGCTTGAGACGGCAGAGAGCGCCGCAAGGCGCGGTGTGAAGCCTGTCGCCCGTCTGGGCGGCTACGGCAATGCCTGTGATGCATTCCACCAGACGGCGTCCTCAGAAAACGGCGAGGGAGCTTTTCTGGCAATGGAAAAGGCGATTAAGATGGCAGGCCTCGAGCCCGGGCAGATTGACTATGTCAACGCTCACGGCACCGGCACCGTAAACAATGACGCCAGCGAAAGTGCCGCATTGCGCCGGGTGTTTGGTGACAGGATGCCAGCAGTCTCTTCTACCAAACCCTTTACCGGTCATACCACCAGCGCCTCCGGCTCCATAGAGGCGGTGTTCTGCCTCCTTGCCTTGGAACACGGGTTCATCCCGCCGCAACTGAACTGGACTGAGGCCGATCCCGCCTGCATTACCCCTTCTGCCGGCGGCAGAAAAGAGCTGAACCATATACTGTGCAACGCCTTCGGATTCGGGGGCAACGATTCATCATTATTATTCTCCAAATGGCAATGACACCCCGCAAAGTATATGTAAAGGCGGTTTGCTCCATTGTTAGCGGCGCTCCCGATCCAGACTTCCGTCAGATTCTCAGTCCGATGGAGGCCAGGCGGCTTGGGCGGCTGCTAAAGCGGGCTTTCTGGACTTCTGTGAAAGCGCTGGAGCAGGCAGGAGTAGCAGTGCCGGATGCAGTAATTACCGCTACGGATTTTGGCTGTATGGAGAATTCCGAGGCGTTTCTCAAGGCGCTGAAGGGTATAGGAGACGAGCCTATGCGGCCAGTGCATTTTATGCAGTCCACCCACAATACCATCAGCTCGCTGATATCCATACGGCTGGGATGCCACGGCTACAATGTGACCTATTCGCACAAGGGCGCCTCTTGGGAGAGTGCGCTGCTGGATGCATATACCCAGATTTCCCTGGGCGACATAGATACCGCGCTGGTGGGCTATTTCGACGAAAAGTCGGCCCTCTGCCCCGAAGACCGGGCAGAATCGATGCTGCTGAGCGCCGATGCCGATGGCGCACTTTTTGAACTTGAAAGACCTTCGATATGTGGAAATTAGTACCATTGGCTCTGGTGCAGAGCCTGTTTCTGTGCGGCGGGCAGGTTTGCCTGAAGCTGGCTATGGCCGCGTCGGGTCCTTTCAGCTGGACCTGGCGGTTTTTCCGCAGCCAGCTCACCAACTGGTGGTTCCTGGCCTGCGGCATCTCGTTTGGCGTGGCCACGGTGCTGTGGATGTACATCCTAAAGCATTTCCCTTTCAGCATTGCCTATCCGCTCTCTGCCATCAGCTATATCTTTGGTATGGTGGCGGCCATCCTGGTCTTTCACGAGCAGGTAAACTGGGCGCAGTGGATTGGCGTGCTGCTGGTTATGGCAGGTTGCATATTGATTGTAAAATGAAAAGGTTTATCACCATACTGCTGTTTGCGTGCGTGGCCCTTTGCGCTGCCGCACAGGACGGAATGCTGCAGAAGATAATCGCGGCCAACACCTTTGACAGCGTGCAGGCCTCCTTCTCGCAGGTGCGTCACAGCAGCCTTATGACGGATGATCTGAAGAGCGAAGGTAAGGTGTGGCTCCAAGTTCCCGACAAGGTGCGCTGGGAAGTGACCGCGCCGTTTTCAAAGGTCACCGTATTCAACGGCGACATCCCTTCCGGCAGGCGCTTCAGGATGCCTTCTGCCAAGGATTTTGAGGCAACGGTGCTTAAGAGCGACGTCATCACGGTGAATCTGGTGCCGCGTCGTAGCGACCTGGGCCGTATGTTCCGCCAGATTGTATTGACGCTGGATCCAGAAACGCTGCTGATAAAAACGGCGATGCTGATCAATCCCGACGGGGACTGGACCTCGCTGACATTCCGCGACATTGTCCGCGGCGTGGAAATAGACGATAAACTGTTTGAAAAATAGTGCCTATGCTGGCAGGAGATTTATACGAAGTGCTGGAAAGTAGGGCGGGGGAGTCGCTTATAAGGCTTCGCCCAGAAAGCGACGTGTATGCCGGCCATTTCCCGGGATTTCCCATTACTCCCGGCGTGGCTCTGGTGCAGATTGCCCTTGAACTGGTGCGCAAAGAAACCGGCAGGCCGCTTGAAATAAAGGCTTCCAGGAACATCAAGTTCCTGATACCCGCAACTCCGGGCACCGAACTGCGTTACCAGTATGTCTCTGCGGGCGACGGAATCTGGGACGTAACTGTGAAAATGGGCGAAGAGATCTGCGCCCGTATGAATCTGGTTCTGGAATGAACGGCCCCTGCTCGGATACCTGTATTCTGATTCCGACATACAACAATGCCGGGACGGTAGGGGATGTTATCTCCCGCTGCAGAGCCTCCGGCTTGCCCATCTACGTGGTTGATGACGGCAGCGACGATGCCACGGCCGGCGTTCTTGCCGCCGCCGGCGATATTCAGGTGATCCGTCATCCAAAAAACAAAGGCAAGGGCGTTGCGCTAAAGACCGGTTTCATTGCGGCCCGCAAGGCGGGATACAGCTATGTGATAACCATAGATGCCGACGGTCAGCATTTTCCGGAGGATATTCCGGCGCTTATGCAGCGGCGCGCCAGGCGCACGATTGTGGTGGGGAGCCGCAATATCCAGGCTGACGGAATGCCCTCCGGCAGCACTTTTGCCAACAAATTTTCCAACTTCTGGTTCACCGTGCAGACCGCGCGGCGTCTTCCCGACACCCAGACCGGCTACCGGCTTTATCCCCTGAACGATTTGCCTTGTCTTGGACTGCTCACAGCCAGATACGAAGCGGAGCTGACACTTCTGGTGTTCTCTGCCTGGAAAGGGCTGAAACTTGTCCCTGTGCCGGTAAAGGTGGATTATCCCGAAGACCGTATCTCTCACTTCCGCCCGTTCCGCGACTTTTTCAGAATCAGCCTGCTTAACACCGCGCTTTGTGTTCTGGCCGTTGTCTATGGCTATCCCCGGATGCTGCTTCAAAAGATATTCGGCAAATGAAACGGCTGATACTCCATATCCACGATTTCCTTTCCCGGCACCGCGCCCTTGCGGTGGTGCTGCTTTGCGTGGTTGTGGCCCTCAGTGTACTTTCTTTGCTAAGACTTGATTTCCAGGAAGATATATCGGCTTTTCTGCCGCAGAACGAGCAGAGTCGACGCTACAGCGAGGTCTATGACCGGCTGGGCGCCCAGGACAAGATGGCTGTCTTTTTCTGTGGTGACGACCGCGATCAGATCAAGGAGGCTATGGACTGCTTCGAGCAGCTCTGGGCCGAGGCGGATACCGCGGCTATGGTGCCTGACCTGGAGGCCGTAAGTGGCGAAGACAGGATGATGGAGGTCTTTGGCTTCATCAGTTCCAACTGGCCGTATTTCCTTGAAGATGCCGATTACTCCCGTATGGAGAAGACCATCTCCGCTCCGGGATACCTGTCGGGGAAAATGGCTTCCAACCGCGAAGCAATGTATTCCCTGGCCTCTTCGCTCACATCCGGTTATATGCGCACCGACCCTTATGGGCTTTACACTCCGGTGCTGGAGCGTCTCCGGGAGCTGAATCCTTCCGGCGGCGAAGTGCTGGACGACGGCTATCTGTTCACCCCCGACGGCAAGGCGGGAGTAATCCTGTTCGATTCACCGTTCGGCAGCAGTGAGAGCGCCTCCAACGGCCGCTTGGTTGCGTTGTTGAATAAAGTGAAAGCTACTACTGCGGCCGAATGCCCCCAAGTGAAGGTTTCCTCTACCGGAGGCCCTGAAGTGGCGGTAGAGAACGCTTCGCGCATAAAGAAAGACAGTTTCCTGGCGCTGGCTCTGGCGGCCATTCTCATAGCCCTGGTGCTCTGGTTCAGCTACAAGCGTTTTGCAGATGTCTTCTGGATACTTGTGTCGATTATCACCGGAGCGCTGTTCGCCCTGGGGCTGATTGCCCTTTTCAAGAGCACCGTCTCCATAATTGTGCTGGGCATCGGCTCTATGATTATCGGCATTGCGGTGAACTATCCGCTTCACTATGTGGACCACCTCAAATACCAACCCGATAAAAGAAAGGCCCTCGCAGACCAGGTGAATCCGCTGCTGGTGGGCAATATAACCACCGTAGGCGCCTTCTTGTCGCTGTTGCTGCTCAAGGCGGACGCCCTGCACGACTTCGGCTTCATAGGAGCGATGATGCTGGTGGGGACAATCCTATTCGTGCTGATATTCCTGCCGGTGTTCGTGCCGGCCGCAAAGGCTCCGCGCAACACCATCCGCCTGGATTTGGACCGTCATATCAACCTGAAACCCAAGACCCACCGGGTGGTTTTTGCTGCATTCCTGGTGGTTACGCTGGTGCTCTGGCTGCTGGGCCGCAAGGTCGCCTTTGACGGCGATATGCACAATATCAACTATATGACGGCAGAGCAGAGCCAGGGCTTTGACATTTTGTCTTCTTTCGAAGGCGAGGCGGGTATGGAAAAGGTTTATGTGGTTACAGAGGGCACAGATGCCGACCGGGCGCTGGAGGCCAGCCGTGCCGCCAACTTCCCGTGGGTCTCTATTTCTGATTTTATACCATCCCGGGCAGAGCAGCAGAGACGGCTGGATGCCTGGAATTCTTTCTGGGAGAGCCACGTCTCTCTTCAAGATGAAATGCATAAGGCGGCGGCAGATGCCGGCTTTGCCCCCAATGCTTTCCAGCCGTTTTTCGATGCTTTGCAGAAAGAGTGGCGGGTTCAGGATGTGGACTATTTTGAGCCGCTGAAAAGCACCATTGGCCGGGCAATGCTGCTGGAAGGAGACGGCAAAGTGCAGGTGGTGGATTATATCAATGTCCCGGCAGAAGAGGTTGCAAAGTGTAAAGAGGAACTCCGCACTAAGCTGCCAGAAGATTCTTTCTGCTTCAGCGCTGCCGATGTCTCGGGAACCCTGGTCAAGATGCTTTCGGACGACTTTGATGCCGTGGGGCTGATCTGCAGCCTGATAGTGTTTTTCTTCCTGTGGCTCTCGTTCGGCTCCCTGGAGCTCAGCATAGCCTCGTTCCTGCCGCTGGCGGTGGGCTGGATATGGATCCTGGGCACGATGCGCATCTTTGGCCTGCAGTTCAACATCGTAAATATCATCCTGGCAACTTTCATTTTCGGCCAGGGAGACGACTACACGGTGTTTATCACAGAAGGCCTTATGTACGAATACGCCACCGGCAAAAAGATACTGCAGTCTTTCAAAAACGCCGTGGTGCTGTCGGCGCTGATAATGTTCATCGGCATCGGGGCGCTGATTGTGGCGCGCCATCCCGCGATGCGTTCGCTGGCGCAGGTCACCATAATCGGTATGTTCACCGTGGTGGTTATGGCCTATTACCTGCCGCCGCTGGTGTTCCGGTTCCTTACCCGCAGAAAGAATGGCGAGCTGCGCAGCGCGCCGCTGACCATAGGCCGCATTCTGCGCACAGTGTATATCTTCACGCTGTTCCTGCTGGCAATGCTTTGGCTTTCGCTGCGCACTTGGTTCCATTTCCTGGGCAAAACCACAGAGAAGAAGCGAGAGCAATATCACCGGATGCTGCAGAAGACAGCTTCTCTGGCCATCCGTATGATTCCCGGCTGTCCTTTCACTATGTCCAACCCCACCGGCGAGGATTTCTCCCGCCCGGCGGTGTATATATGCAACCATCAGTCGCATTTTGACGTGCTGGCGCTGCTCACGCTCACACCCAAGCTGGTTTTCGTGACCAACGACTGGGTTTGGCACAGTCCGTTCTACGGCTATCTTATCAGAAAGGCAGAGTGCTATCCCGCTTCAGACGGCGTTATGGCCGACCTGGACCGGCTCCGCGACCTGGTGTCCAGGGGCTATTCGGTGGCCATTTTCCCCGAGGGGACCCGCAGCGTGGACTGCAGTATCCAGCGTTTCCACCGCGGAGCCTTCAAAGCCGCCGCCGAACTTGGCGTGGACGTGCTGCCGCTCTATATCCACGGCTTTGGCTACGCCCTGCCCAAGAAAGAGTTTATGCTGCGCAAGGCGGGGCTTTATCTTGAGGTCGGCGAGCGGATCAGGGAGATTCCAGAAGATCTGCCTGCATTCACCCGCCAGATGAGGCATCATTATCAAGAGGTTTACTCCAGGATACGCCGAGAGATAGAGACTGCGGAATATATGGCGCCGTTTGTCCGCTATCAGTACCTTTACAAGGGCCACGACGCCCTTTCTGAAATCAGGAAGAACCTGCGGCCCGAGGTCGTAGCCTCCGTCCAGGCAAACACCCAAAAGGAAATAGTTATTGAAAATTCGGGCTGCGGCGTTCTGGCGCTGCTCACCGCGCTGGCCCATCCCGATGCAAAGGTCACGGCATACGAAGCTGACGAAGAGAAATATCTCACCGCCGTCCGCTGTGCGGCGGTGCCGGACAACCTGGATTATATTCACGGAGCGAAATGAGAAGGTTATTATTTGTCTTGTTGATCCTGTTTCCCGCGCTGATGTCGGCGCAGGAACATATCTGGGCAGGGACCCGCTGCAAGGCGACGGGTGTAACTATGACGGAATTTCTGCCAGAAGGGGAGCCTGAGGCGGCTGTGATAATCTGCCCCGGCGGCAGCTATCACTGGCTGGACTTTGACGCAGAAGGTGTCAAGGTGGCACAGTGGCTGAGGGACAATAACATTGCGGCCTACGTGCTCCGCTACAGGGTTGCGGGCAAGTTTGAGTTCATAGCCAAATACAGGGCTGTATTCCGCGGGCACCGCCATCCCGACCCCCTGTGCGATTTGCAGCGGGCAATACAGCTGGTGCGGGAGCGTTACGACGGTCCGGTAGGGGTGATGGGCTTTTCTGCAGGAGGCCATCTTGTGATGAGTTCCGGGGAATTCTTTTCCACCAACTTCCTCTCAAGATACGGGATAGAGCCCGAGGTTAGTCTTCGTCCCGATTTTGTGGTGCCGGTGTATCCGGTGGTTACATTTGCCGACAGCCGCTATGTCCACAGACGTTCGCGGCTGGGACTTCTGGGCGAGTGGGATGATCTGGACCGGCAGCTGCGCGACTCTCTTTCGCTGGAAAAACACGTAAAAACGGACACACCTCCGGTTTTTTTAGTAAATTGCATCGATGATCCCATTGTGGATTACCATAATTCTGTCGTGCTGGACTCGGCGCTTGTAGCTAGTGGCGTCAGTCACAGATATTTGCAGTTTGCCACGGGAGGGCACGGCTTTGGTGCCGATCTTTCCCGCCAGAACAGTGAGACTCAGGTATGGCAGGATGAGTTTTTAAACTGGTTTCATAATGAAAGACATTGAATTCAGCAGTCCGGAGCAGATAAAGGCCTTTCAGGAAGGCCTTTTGAAAACGGCGTTAGAGTATCTCCAGGCTCACTCGGCCTATTATCGGCGGATGTTCGAAAAATATCATATAGATATTGCCAGAATCCGCACCATAGAAGACCTGCAGAAGATTCCTTTCACAGAAAAGAAAGACCTGCAGCTGTTCAACGACGAATTCCTGTGCTGCCCCAAGGAAAAGATTGTGGACTATGTGACAACTTCCGGCACATTGGGCGAGCCGGTGACTTTTGGCTGCACCGACGCCGATCTGGAGCGTCTGGCCTTTAACGAAGAGAAATCGTTTGCCTGCGCCGGGGTGAAGCCCGGTGACATCGTGCAGCTTATGACCACCATAGACAAGCGCTTTATGGCAGGTCTGGCCTATTTCCTGGGAATAAGAAAGCTTGGCGCCAGCATCATCCGTGTGGGCAACGGCATTCCGGAGCTGCAGTGGGACACCATTATGCGGCTCAAGCCCGACACCATTATGTGCGTGCCCTCTTTCATCCTGCGCCTGATACAGTATGCAGAAGAGCACGGCATTGATTACCGCAACTCTTCTGTAAAGAGAATCATCGGTATAGGCGAGGGGCTTCGCGACCAGAATTTTGAACTCAATCTGCTGGGACGCCGCATAAAGGAGAAATGGGATGTAGAGCTGTATGCGACCTATTCCTCCACCGAGATGGGAGCCACATTCTCTGAGTGCCCTTACGGGTGCGGCGGCCACGTCCATCCCGAGCTTATAATCGTGGAAATCATAGGCGACGATGATCTGCCGGTACCCGACGGTCAGGTCGGAGAAATAGTGGTCACCACGCTGGGTGTAGAGGGAATGCCTCTGCTGCGTTTCCGCACCGGCGATATGGCCGCAAAGGTTGTGGATCGCTGCAAGTGCGGCAGGTGGTCCTACCGGCTCACGCCGCTGGTAGGGCGCAAGAACAATATGATCAAGCTCAAGGGCACAACGCTCTATCCGCCGGCAGTGAACGACGTGCTGGACAATACAGAATATGTAGAGAATTATGTCGTGGTGGTCCAGGACAGCGATGCCGGCACCGACGATGTGCTGGTCAAGCTCGGCCTCAAATATCAGCCGCCTTTCGACCCTGTGAAGGACCTCAAGGACCGTTTCCGCTCCCGCATACGCGTGGCGCCTCATATAGAGATTCTGCCGGCGGGCGAGATAGCCGCGATAAATTATCCCGCAAAGAGCCGCAAACCTGTGAAATTCATTGATAACCGCAAGAAGAATGTTTGACGATATCCGCCCGTATTACGACAGTGAGATCCCTGCGGCAATGCAGAGGATAGTCTCAGATCCGTTTTTCGCCCCGGTAGTGGGTTTCCTCTTTCCCGGAGAGAATCCTTCTGCCATAGCGGACTCTCTGAAACAGTGCCGTTCAATAGACGATTTCCAGCGCAGGTTTATGTACCCTGCGGTGTATTCAATCATTCACAATACCACCGACGGCGTCACTGTCGAGGGGTTGGAAAACCTTAGCCCCGACAAGGGCTATCTGTACATATCCAACCACCGCGACATTGTGCTGGACGCCGCCATCCTTCAGGTATTGCTCTCTGATGCCAATCTGCCAACCTCCGAAATCACTTTCGGGGCCAATCTTATGCAGGGGCAGTTTGTGATAGATGTGGGCAAGTCCAACAAGATGTTCAGGGTAGAGCGGCCCGACACGGTGTCTTCTGGCAGGGAGTTCCTGCAAAAGTCAATCCGCCTGTCGGAATACATCCGCCACGCAATAGTGGAGCGGCACGAGTCGGTGTGGATTGCCCAGCGCAACGGCCGCACCAAAGACGGCAACGACCAAACCGACCGCGGCATTATTAGTATGCTTTGCCAGAGCGGAACCGAAGACAGGATAGCGTCGCTTGCAGAGTTGAATATTGTGCCTATATCCATCTCTTACGAGTGGGAATCCTGCGACACGCTCAAGGCCCTGGAACTTGCCGCCCGTGCCGGCGGGGAACCTTATGTCAAGAGACCCGGAGAGGACCTGCAAAGCATCCTGACCGGCATCACCCAGAAGAAGGGGCGGGTGCACATCGCGGTGGGCAAACCCATCTCGCGGCAGTCTCTCGCTTGTCTGGAAGGGCTTTCCCGCGCCGACATCACCACCGCCGTGGTCAATATGATAGACCGATGGGTGGTGTCGTCATACAAGTTGTTCCCCAACAACTATATAGCATACGACATCCTTAACGACCAGGAGTCGGGACATTACACGCCGGAGCAGAAAGAGGCCTTCCTGGCGCATCTGGGGCGGCTTGACAGCTGTCCAGATGCCCAAGCCAAGAAGAATATCCTGCTGGGAATCTACGCCGCTCCGGTGGCAAACAAAGCAAATTACATCAACCTATAATTATCGTTATGAAAAGATTTATTTCAGTTTTGACAGTATTTCTGGCACTCGGCCTGGGACTTGCCCAGGCGCAGGTTATGCCCAAGTATCTGGATGTTGAAAAAGGCCAGTTCAGCAACGGCAACGGCGTGTATTATTCCGACGCCGAGATGTTGGATATTATCGGCCCCGAAATTTTCAATGAAACCTATGTCGGTGCCCAGAAGCAGTACAAGGCCGGCGGCGTGCTTATCACAACCGGCGCCATTACACTGGGTGTAGGTGCACTGATGGCAGGCGCCTTTCTTGGCGTAGCCGCTATGGATTATCAGGACAGTGGTGAAATCGCCCCCAGGCACGCTCTGGGTTATACTTCAGGCTTGTTGCTGGCAGCAGCCGGCGGTTCTGCCCTCACGGCGGGTATCCCGCTGAGATTCATCGGCCGAAGCCGCTTGAACTGGATTGCAGAGGACTATAATGATAAGCAGTCCAACGTACAGCTTCACATCACCGGTTGCCCTGTGGGAACCGGCCTCGGCCTGGCACTGGTATTTTAATACATCCGGTTTTTCTTATCTGTAGGGCCCGATTTCGGTCGGACCCTATATGTTTTTGAAGAGGTGTCAGTAAAGACAAGGATATTGTTGCTATCGGCGGCGCTGATGCTCTGCTGCCCCGCGGCTTTGGCACAGGTGACCAAGGTCCGCGGTTTGGTCGTGGACGGCCAAACGGGAGAGCCGCTGCCATATGTCAGCGTTTTTTTTACCGGCACCACCATTGGTGTGGCCACCGATATGGACGGCCGCTACTATATGGAGACCAGGGATACTTCCGCCACCGAGCTTCAAGCCACTCTCATCGGATACAAAACTGCCGTTCAGGCTGTCTCCAGAGGCGCTTTTTCGGAGATTAATTTTATCCTTGAACCCAATTCGGACGAGCTTTCGGCGTCGGTCATCAAACCCGACCGGCAGCGGATGCGGAACTTCCTCAAAAGGCTGGACGAGAGCCGCATACTCCACAATCCCAACCAGTATTACAGGTGGGGCGTACAGGTCTATACAAGGATGGAGCTGGATGCGGCCAACTCTGACTGGATGGTGAATATGCCGCTGCTGAAAAGCACCCTGGCCCCGATTGCGGAGTGCAGGGATACTTCTACCGTCTCCGGCGTGGCATACTATCCGGCGCTTATTTCAGAAACCATATCCCATCAGTACCACGACCTTAACGGCCCGGTGGACAAGGAGATAATAGAGGCAAACCGGATAACCGGTGTAGAGAGTGACAACTTTATGACCCAGTACACCGGCAACTATCTGCTCAGGGCCAATCTCTACGAAAACACCATAGACCTGTTTAACCTGCAGGTGCCTTCGCCCATCGCCGCATACGGCCATCCTTTCTACGATTATTATCTTGTGGACAGCCTTATGGTGGACGGCCGCAAGACATATTGCCTCCGTTTCCACCCCAAGGCGGCGGTGACCTCGCCCACGCTGGACGGGCAGGTGGATGTAGATGCGCAGGACTATTCCATCCGATCGGCGCGTGTGCGTCTGTCAGACAAGTCCAATGTCAACTGGATCAGGCATATTGACTATAGTATGGACTATCGGCTACTTCCCGAGGGACAGTGGTTTCCCAAAGAAGAGGCAATGTTCATTGACTTTTCCATTGCCGCCAGCGACAGTTCCAAGGTGCAGTCTTTCCTGGCCCGGCGGCAGCAGGTATATGAAGATCCGGTTTTCGGCGAGACCATTCCTGAAAAGTATGCCGCCAACGGTGACCCGGTGATCAATGAGTCGGTGGGCAAGGAGACCGACTGGGATGCCTGCCGCGCCATTCCTCTGACTCCTAAAGAAGAAAAGACCATAGCTGCGGTTGAGAAGATTCAGAACGGCCCTTCGTACAATGCCCTGTATGCGTTTATCCGCTCTCTGGTGGTAGGCTATGTGGAGATGAGGGATGCGCCTGTGGGGTTTGGCCCGTGGGCCAGGACGCTTACCTACAATCCCATAGAGGGGATACACATAGGCACCGGCTTCAGGACAACCCGCTATTTCAACCAGAAACTGCGGCTGGCAGCCAATGTCGGATACGGCTTCAAAGACCGGGAGATCAAGGGGGCGGTGTCCGTGGAGTATACTATCCGCCGCGACAAGACGCGCAAGATATGGGGCGCGTTCACCAAAGACTATGTCCAGTTGGGGCAGGGGTTCGGCGCTCTGCCCAGCGGGTCCATCTTCAATTCGTTTATGGGCCGGAGCAACGAACGTCAGTCCCTTGTGATGTCTTCTGCCATCGGGTATGAGCACGAATTCTCAAGGGTGTTCTCCCTTACCGGCATCACGGAGCACCGGCGGGTTTTCGGAAATGAAATGGTGCCGCTGGTGCTGCCCGACGGAGCCCCTCTCCCTTTTATAGACGCTGCCCAGATACACTTCAGCGGGCGGTTTGCCTGGGACGAACGCATCCACCGCGGCTTCTTTGAAAAGGCGCACATTTTCACCAAATACCCTGTGCTGACATTTGACATAATCGGCGGTTCCTCATTTATCGGCAACGGCACCGATGCGGCACATCCTTACCTTCGCACAGAAGTGAGCCTCAACTGGAACGCCCCCAGCACACCGGTGGGATTCAGCACATTCCGGGTCAATGCCGGCAAGATATACGGTCGTGTTCCATATCTGCTGTTAAAACTTCACGAAGGTAATCAGGGATGGTTCTGGGACAACACGGCATTCACTTGTATGGACTATTTCGAGTATGCGTCCGACCAGTGGATGGATGTCTTTCTGGAGCATAATTTTGACGGGCTCCTACTGGGACATATACCGCTGTTGAAAAAACTGGACCTGCGGGAAATAGTCTCTTTCAAGGCAGCTTTCGGCAGCCTGCGCGAAGACAACGGGGAGGGGGGACTTGTCAAGCCCATCTCCGGGATGGACTCTCTGCTGCAAGCTCCATACTACGAGATGGGAGTAGGTATCTCCAATATATTCAGGCTTTTAAGGGTAGACGTTTCGTGGCGCCTGACGCACAGGAAACCCACCACCCGCAATACCTGCTTCACGGTTGGATTCGACTTTAAATTCTAGATCAGCAAATCGTCCGCATTAAGTTTCGGGACGTAGTGGATGCCGTCTTTACGGTAGTAGTTCAGGTCGCTGCCCGTGTGTACTGGGACAAGGAATATCTTTTCGGCAGGCTTGCCTATCGCAATTATCGCTATCGGCTCCGAAGGCAGATTCAGCGCCTGCTGAACGGCAGCGGCGCGGAAATTAAGTATAAAGATGCCGCCCAAGCCCATCTCTACAGCCTTCAGCAGCATACTTTGCGCGGCAATGCCCAAGTCGATATCAATCACTTTGTTTTCCTTTTCGGTGGCGCAGACCACTATGAATGCCTGTGGCTCGCTGCCAGGGTGGGGGAGATGCTCTTCGGGCAGGGCGGCGCCAAGAGTGATGTGGGGGAGCACTTTGGCGGCGTCGGGTTTGGTCACCAGCCGGTAGCGCAGGCGCTGCTTGTTCATACCGCTGGCCACGAGGGTAGAGGCTGCCACAATCTGCTTTAGTTCGTCTTCAGAAACTTCGTGCTGCTGGTCAAAGCCCCTGTAGCTGCGGTTCTTCTTCAGCAGCGAGTCCAGCGAAGGGGCGCTGCGCTTTATCACAGGCCGCTTTTGTTGCAGCTCCTGCTGCCGTCTCTCCAGATAATTGTCTGCCATAGTTATTCCTTTCTGCAAAGATAGCATTCTCCGGGTATTCTTGTTAACTTTGACGTCCGATGAAGCTCAATAAGGAGATACTCCGGCTGGCGGTGCCCAGCATCCTGGCCAACATCACCATCCCCCTGGTGGGTATGGTGGA
>JAEETP010000110.1 GCA_016290415.1 Bacteroidales bacterium | reverse complement strand
ACCGCCGGCTGTGACGTTGCTCATACGGTAGTTACCGTTTTTGTCGGTAACTGCATAGTAAGAAGTAGCGGTAGGCTCATAAACAGCTATAACCGTCACTCCAGGGACAGCGCCGTCCTTATCGGTGACGCGGCCGCTGATAGAAGCAGTCGTAACCTGCGCAAATGCAGGAACGGCAAAGAACATTACTGCCAGGGAAAGCAGTAAACTCTTGATGATTTGTTTCATAATGATTTAATATGGTTGTATTTAATCAAAATTCTTGGATCAAAGTGCGCCGCGAATATAATACACCTCGCATTACTATGCAAGTTCTACCACGGTTATTCCGGCGCCGCCCATTTCCAGCACCTCGTCGTGTACGGCCAGCACTCCGGCCACGGTTTTAAGATACTTACGGAGCTCCTCGCGCAGCACGCCGGTCCCCTTGCCGTGAAGAATCTTGACCTGCGAGATGCCAATCATAGTGGCATCGTCTATAAACCGGGTCACAATGTTCAGAGCACTCTCCAGCCTCTCGCCCCGCACATCAATCTGCGGCGAGAAATTCATCTTGCGCTGCGAGATGCTTTCCATCCCTTTTACAGCCACGCCGCCGGAAGTAGATTTGCGCGGCGCGGTGGCCCTGGAGGCCTCTTTGAATTCTTTGGCGCTGATGCGCTCTACCTTGCCGATATCGGTCTTGGTGGTGAGGCCGCCCACCGCCACGGAGACTTTCTTGGTTGAGATCTGGATGATTTCTCCCACCATATCGCTGTCCTTGATGCGGACTTTGTCGCCGACCTTGAGCGGATCGGGCTTTTCTGCCGCCTTGACCACCGGCTTGGGAAGTTCCTCCCCTGCACGGCGGGCGCGCTCGGCCTTGCGTTCCTGCTGGCGCTGGCGGCGCTCCAGAATCTGCTGCATCTTTTTCTCTATCAGGTCGTCGGCCTCTGTGCGGGGCTTCTCTTCAGAGAGTGTCTGCTGCAGCTCGGTGACTTTGGCGCGGGCCTGTTTGGTCTTCTCTTTCTCTGCCTGGGCCTCGCGGATTTCGCGGATTGTCTGCTCTATCTGGCGGTTGGCGCCGGCGACTATTTCGCGCGCCTCGGCCTTGGCTTCGGAGAGGATGCTGTTGCGCAGGGTCTTGATTTCTGAGAGCTCTTTCTCGTAGCGGTCGGTGAGGTTTTCAAGGGTGCGGTCGGCATTCTTTACGCGGCTTAGCTTCTCGTCCAGCGCCCGGCGGTTGCGGGCAATCTTGCGCAGCTGGCGCTCCATATCCACAAAGTCGCCGCCCGCCTTCTCTTCTGCACTCTTTATGATGTCGTCGGGAAGACCAATCTTGCGGGCCAGCTCAAAGGCAAATGAATTGCCCGGCAGCCCCTGCTCCAGGGTAAACAGCGGCTTTATGGCCTCTGCGTCGAACTGCATTGCGCCGTTGGCCACATTGGTGGAATTGCTGGCGTATAGTTTGAGATTAGTATAATGTGTGGTGATGACACCGTAGGCGCCGCGGCCGGCCAGCGAATCCAGCACCGCCTCTGCAATGGCGCCGCCGGCGGTGGGCTCGGTGCCGCTGCCAAACTCGTCTATAAGCACCAGCGACCGGTAAGTGGCGCTCTCAAGGATATTCTTCAGATTGTTCAGGTGAGAAGAATAGGTGCTCAAGTCATTTTCCAGGCTCTGGTCGTCGCCGATATCCACAAATATGCTGTCAAAAATCAGCATTTCGGAGACCTCTGAGGTCGGTATCAGCAGGCCCCACTGGAACATATACTGAAGCAGACCCACTGTTTTCAGGCACACGCTCTTGCCGCCTGCGTTGGGACCGGAAATCAAAATGATGCGGCGGTCGTTAGTAAGGGTGAGCGTGAGCGGCACAATCTCCTTGCCCTCTTTGCGCAGCGCACGCTCCAGCAGCGGGTGGCGGGCCTTGCGCAGAATCAGCTCTCCGGAAGTGGAAACCACCGGCATACCGGCTATCATATCCATAGCCACCAGCGCCTTGGCGCGGATAAAATCTATCTTGATAAGGAAGTCGGCATTCAGCAGCAAATCGTCCAGATAGGGACGCAGGAAATCGCTGAATTCCATAAGGATGCGCTGAATCTCGCGCTGCTGCTCAAATTGCAGCTCGCGCACGGCATTGTTCAGGTTCACCACCTCTATGGGTTCTATGAACGAGGTACGGCCGCTGGCCGACTCGTCACACACAATGCCCTGCAGCTTGCGCTTGTCAGAGGCATTCACCGGAATCAGCGCCTTGCCGTCGCGCACCACAACCTCGGCGTCTTCGCTTGCAATGCCGTCGGCCTGCGCTTTTTTCAGGATGGCGGCTATAGTGCGGGCTATCGACTTCTCCTTGGCCTTGAGATCGGCACGGATCTGCGCCAGGGCTGGCGATGCGCTGTCGCGGACTTCGCCGTTTTTATTGATTATGGAATCTATCTTGCGCAGTATCTCAGGATAGAGCATCACCGGCTCCGAGAGTTTCTTGAGGCAGGGGTACACGCCGCTGCTGCCCTTGAAAAAGGCCACAATGCGGCGGATGGCATCCAGACCCTTCTGCAAAAGAATCAGGTTGGGCAGGGAAATGCAGCTGAGTTCGCTGGTGAGCGGCATCAAAAACTGGCGCATATCCACAAAACCGTCAGAAGGGAAAGTATCTTCGAACATACAAATCAGGCGCATCTCGTCGGTGAGACGGAGCGCCTGCACAATCTCCTCTTCTTTGGTCATTATCCCTGTTTCGTCCACCAGGCGCCGGGCCCCTTCCGTGGCACACTTGCCGCGGACCATTTCCCGAACGATGTCAAAACCCAGTTTCCTTTCCAGAGATCGCATTTTACTTGTATGAATTTTCCAGGGCTATCCTGAGCTCTGTGATACTGTTCAGTTTCTTGATTATGCCGTCCTTGACATACGATATCTCGCCCGTCTCTTCAGAAACCACCACCGCCTCTGCGTCGGTGCTCTCTGTGATGCCCACCGCCGCGCGGTGCCGCATCCCGTAACGGGGATTTATGTCGGACCTCTCGCTTATCGGCAGGGTGCAGCGGGCCGCCACAATGGCTTCGGAAGTCATTATCACCGCCCCGTCGTGCAGCGGGGAATTCTTGAAAAAGATGTTCTCTATGAGCCGGCGGTTGATATTGGCGTCTATAGTGTCGCCCGTTTCAATTATGTTCTCCAGGGACGATGAATGCTTGAAAACCATCAGCGCCCCCGTCTTGCTCTCTGACATTCGGTAGCAGGCGCTGGTGATTTCGTCCAGAGCCGCGGGGCTCATCTGCGCCTTTGAGGCAGCCCCGCCCAACAGCTTGCGGAACCATCCGCCGCCCCTGCGGCGGGCAGAGAACACCTCCGAGCCTATCCTTACCAGAAACCGCCTGATCTCTGGCTGGAAAATAACTATCAAGGCTATCAGGCCGACCCCCAGCACCGCGTCCATAATGTGCGTCAATAGCGTCATATTCAGGGCCCCGAACAGCGCCCTGGCGGCGTACAGCAGCAATATGGCAATGAAGATATTCATCGCCTGCGTGCCGCGGATCAGCTTGAACACTTCGTAGATGATCACTGCCACCAGCAGCACATCCAGAATGTCCACGAAAGAAATATTCAGAAAATCGAACATAATCATACAAAGATAACTATTATCTTTGAGACTAGCGAATTTAAGATTATGAAGGGAAGATTCTTTGACTTGATGCGATGCAGCCTTTCCGGGCTCCGCGACCTGTTTTTTGAGCGCAGCTGCGCCGTTTGCGGCGGCACTCTGGCCTCTGAAGAGCATCTGGTCTGCGACCGGTGCCGGAGCGACATCCCGCTCACATATTTCTGGAACTATAGCGAAAACGCCGCTATGGAGAGGCTCTTCGACTGCCGTGTGTCCAACGCCGCCGCGCTGTTTTTCTATCGGCACGACAGCCCCTACTGCGAGATCGTGCGCAAGTTCAAGTACGGCAGGCGGCGGGACCTGGGGCTGTGGGCGGCGCGGTTGCTGGGCTCCTATATGGCCGGCGGCGGGCTTTATGGCAAAGTGCAGGCGGTGGTGCCGGTGCCGCTGCATCCTCTTAAACGATGGAAGCGCGGCTTCAACCAAGCGGAAATCATCGCCCGCGGCGTGGCCCAAAAACTTGGCGGCCTTGCGGTGGCGGGGAACCTGCTGCGCCGGCGGCGCTACACCTCAACCCAGACCCGCCGCAGCGCACAGTCACGCAGGCGCAATGTCTCCGGCGCTTTCTCGCTAAACGCGCAGCAGGCGGCGCGGCTGAAGGCATCCGGCATAAACCACATCCTGCTGGTGGACGACGTATTGACCACCGGCGCCACCCTCAAGGAGTGCATCCGCCTGCTCCAGCCACATTTCATCGTGAGCGTAGCCACCCTTGGTTTTGTAGAATAAACTGCCTAATTTTGTCTCTATGAAAAGAATTCTTATCACTGCGGTTATCGCCATTTTTGCGCTGTGCTCCTGCACGCCTAAGGCCGACAAGGCAGCGGCCGTTGCCGGCGACTTTTTGACCAGCTTTTTCAATATGGACTATGCGGCCGCCGCCGGGTATTGCACCAGCGATATTGCCGATATGCTGCGCGACACTATCGCCGCCGGCGACTATCCCAGCGAAGAAATCCGCGCAAAGGTGGTCGAGGCCTCAAAAAAGACCTCTTTCAAAATAGTCTCTTCAGAAGTGGAAGAGGAGACCGGCGCCGTGATAATCGGCTATGAAATCCGCCCCTACGGTGCCGTTGGCGAAGGCTCCATCCCCCGCACGATGCGCCTGGAGAAGATAGACGGCAGCTGGAAAATCGTTGCCCTGGAATAAGCCGGCTATAACTCCAGCAGGAGAGCTTGATTTGACACTACTGGTATCTCATAGCAACCATCGGCGGTGCGGCTGACTTCTATAGGGCCGTCGCCGTCCAAAGCCTTGACCCTGCGCCCCTTGGCGCAGAAGCGGAGGGTGTGCTTCTGGGGATTCTCACTATAAGGGTCGTCGGCCACGCATATAAACAGCGCCTTGCCCCGGCCGCTTCGTGCAGTCATCTTACCCACCACAAGCGGGCATCCGGCAGAAAGACCCGTCAGCCGGCCGAATTCCAACTCGGGCTGGTTCTCCAGACCGCTGCCGTCCAGCATATCGGTACCCTCGAAACCCACGCAAGCCGTCTCCGTGTTGCGGTATTTCATATATCGCCCGGCCAGGGTGTGGACCTCGGCATTGACTTTTTTCAGCTTGTCATACTGCTCCGTCTTGTTCCCTTCGCCATCCACTACCTGATTGCTCCACCAGCCGGCGGTGTAGCAGGCCCATGAGAGATTTGAGGCGCCGAAAGCGAGTGCCGAGAAAGCCTGGAAGCGGAGTTCGTTTTCGCTGATCCACACTTCTGGATCGAGACTGTTGACCTGGACGGTTACCCACATATCCAGATTGTTCTTGTGGCAGGCATCGGAAACTACCTTAAGATTTGCATAGTCCTTCTCGATGCCGGCAACTTTATAATAGAAATCGTATGAAAGATAGTCCGCAGGTATATGCTGGCAATACTGCTCTATATGCTCTTCATAAGTGGC
>JAEETP010000109.1 GCA_016290415.1 Bacteroidales bacterium | reverse complement strand
AAGGTCTTCCAGCTCGCTTTTTATGTTATAAAGACCCGCCTGATGCGCCAGCGGAATGTAGAGCAGCATTGTCTCGGCATTCTTGCGCGCCTGGTCTGCCTTGGGGAATATGTGCAGGGTGCGCATCACTTCCAGCCGGTCGGCCAGCTTTATGATGAATACCCGCGGGTCGGTGGAATAGCTTGCAATTAGCTTGCGGTAGCGGTCAGCCTCCAGCATTGTGTCGCGGGGCTTGATCTGCGATATCTTGTTGAGCCCGGCAGCCAATGCAAGAGCCGTGTCACTGGCCGTGTACGATTCCAGCAGCGCCGGATTGTCGCGGCTGGCTTCGTGAAGGAATACCGCGGCGGTGCTCTGGGCATCCAGCCCTATCTCAACCGACACTATGTGCGCAACCCCTATAACGTGCTCCAGAAACGGATGGTTATTGCTGCGGATGCGGCCCTTAAGTGCCTGGGCAGCCAAGTTGTAGGCTTCTACAACCTTGACGGAGTCCTCTTCACTGTAGTCGGCGCAGATCTTTTTTATGGAGTCGGGTATCATTTCTTTTTCAACAGTTCTTTGAGGGCGTTCATATCGTCGCGATAGCGGGCGGCACGCATAAAGTCAAGCTCGGCGGCAGCATCTTCCATATTCTTTTTGGCAGCCTCTATCATCTTCTTCAGACCCTCTGCATCCATAGATGCCACAACTGGATCGTCCTGCAAAAATGCTGCCCTCTTTTCCTGCTCTGCCTTATAATCAATCTCGCCCCTGAGCACATTGTTGTCGCGTGTGCCGACCTGGCGGGGGATGATGTTATGTTCTTTGTTGTAGGCCTGCTGCTTGGCCCGACGGCGGTTGGTTTCGTCTATCGTGGCCTGCATAGAGCCGGTGATGGTGTCTGCATAGAAAATGACCTTGCCGTTGATGTTGCGGGCGGCACGGCCGGCAGTCTGGGTCAGCGCACGGTCGCTGCGCAGGAAGCCCTCCTTGTCGGCATCAAGAATGGCCACCAGCGACACGCTAGGCAGGTCCAGGCCCTCGCGCAGCAGGTTTACACCCACCAGGACGTCAAAACGCCCGGCCTTGAAATCTTCTATGATCTCCACCCTTTCCAATGTATCCACGTCAGAATGGATATACCGGCAGCGGACTTCGTTTTTGGTGAGATATTTCTCAAGCTCCTCTGCCATACGCTTGGTGAGAGTGGTGACCAGTACCCGTTCGTCGTGTTCGGCACGGAGGGTAATCTCTTCCATCAGGTCATCTATCTGATTCTTTGAAGGACGGACCTCGATGGGCGGATCCAGAAGGCCAGTGGGACGCACCACCTGCTCTACAATCACGCCGCCGCATTCCTCCAGCTCGTAGTCGCCGGGGGTGGCGCTCACATAGAGCCGCTGCCCTATCAGCTTGTAGAACTCGTCGAACTTGAGCGGGCGGTTGTCGGCCGCGGCGGGAAGTCTGAAGCCGTATTCCACCAGGGTCTCCTTGCGGCTGCGGTCGCCGCCATACATCGCCCTGATTTGCGGTATGGTCACGTGACTTTCGTCTATGAAAGTGAGAAAGTCATCGGGGAAATAGTCAATCAGGCAGAATGGCCGCTGCCCTGCCACACGGCCGTCAAAGTAACGGGAGTAGTTTTCTATGCCGGAGCAGTAGCCTATCTCTTTTATCATCTCCACATCGTACTGCACTCTCTGGCGCAGGCGATTGGCCTCGTGATGGCGCCCCACGGCATTGAAATAGTCGCAGCGGTCCACCATATCGGCCAGTATCTGGTCAATGGCCCTGGCAGCCCTCTCTTTGGTTGTAAGAAAGTTGGTCGCGGGGAATATGGTCAGCTCTTCGTGATAGCTGATGGTGGCCCCGCTGAGCGGGTCAATCATCTCTATTGACTCTATCTCATCGCCCCAGAAAACGATTCTGTAGGCAAAGTCGCCATAGGCGGGGAATACATCCACGCTGTCGCCTTTCACGCGGAAACTGCCGCGCTTGAACTCCCCTTCTGTTCGGGAGTACAGGGCATCTACCAGACTGTAAAGAAACTGGTTGCGCTGGATCTCGCTGCCGCGGGTTATATGGATGGTGCTATTGTGAAAGTCGTCGGGGTTGCCAATGCCGTACAGGCAGCTTACAGAAGAAATCACAATCACGTCGCGCCGGCCGCTGAGCAGGGCGCTGCTGGCACTCAGGCGCAGCCGGTCTATCTCGTCGTTTATGGAGAGATCCTTCTCTATGTATGTGTCGGTGGTGGGCAGATATGCCTCCGGCTGATAATAGTCGTAATAAGAGACAAAATACTCCACAGCATTCTCCGGGAAGAAATTCTTGAACTCGCTGTACAGCTGCGCTGCAAGTGTCTTGTTGTGGCTGAGTATCAGCGTGGGGCGCTGCAGCCGCTCTATGACATTGGCCATTGTAAATGTCTTTCCGCTGCCCGTCACGCCCAGCAAAGTCTGGGCCTGGACACCGGACAGGAATCCCTGGCAAAGCTGGTCTATGGCCTGCGGCTGATCGCCCGTCGGGGCATAAGGCGCGTGAATCTTGAACTCGGACATCAGAGGTGCTGATAAGTTTACAAATATAAAGATTTTCTATCGAAGAAATTGCTAAATTCGCAGCCGATTTCCTTAGAATGAAAAAGTCCGCCATTGTCATAATCGCCCTGCTTGTTTTGCTGTTTCCGCTGCGCCTTAGCGCACAGCTGGCAGAGCGTTACGAGAAGATGGTTTCTGAGGGAGAGCAGCGGGCAATAATAGAGCATCTGTGCGACTCTATTATGGAAGGGCGCGGCTCCGGCACCTCCGGCGGCCGGGCTGCTGGCAAATATATTTCAGATTATTTCAAGCGGCTGGAACTAAAACCTTTCTACTATAAGACAGACCAGGTATTCTGGCAGAAGGGCGGCATTAATGTGCACAACATTATGGGGGTTGTGCCGGCATTGCAGCCCAGCGAAGAATATGTGGTGGTCTGCGCCCACTACGACCACCTTGGCAAGATCAAGGGCAGGGTCTTTCCCGGCGCCGACGACAATGCCTCCGGCGTGGCCGCTTTGCTGACCATTGCAGATATGTTCTCGCAGATGAGGCGCGACAGCGTCGGCCCCGGAGTGAACATTCTGTTCGTTGCCTTTGACGGCAAGGAATACAGTATGGCCGGCAGCAAGCACTTCTCAGGTAATATGCCGGTAGCGCCCTCCAATATCAGGTGCGTTGTTAATATGGACATCCTGGGGTCGACACTGGTTCCGGTGCACAAAAACCGCCCCGACTATCTGATAGTTCTGGGCCGCAATACTCTGCCGGAGGGCAGGCGGAACATAATCTCAAACTCCAATCTCCGCAAGGGAATGGGGCTTGACATAGACTACACTTTCTACGGCAGCGACGACTTCACAAAGACTATGTACAAACTGGGGGACCACTACCCTTTCAGCCAGAGAGGCATTCCGGCGCTGCTGTTCACATCGGGATTCCACCAGCATACGCTCAAGACCAGCGACACGCCTGATATCATTGACCACAAGGTTCTGGCCAAGCGCACGCGTCTTATTTTCGATGTCATTCAGGCTTTGGCCCGCTAAGGCTAGGCGTGATAGAGTTTCTTGGTCTGGTACTTGGGACTGCTGGTCAGATTCACACCAAGTTTTTTAAGGGTAGACACATCCACACCGGACAGTATCACACTGGAGTGAACCTCGCAGCAGCGCAGGTCATCCAGACACTTCACTGCATTCTTTGCATTGATATCGGTCAGCGCGCAGATAGAGAGCGCCAGCAGCACTTCATTCACGTGCAGACGGGGATTTTTGTGCCCGAGATGCTGCAACTTCAGGTCGCAGATGGGCTCGATAACAAGCGGAGAAATCAACTTGACTTCCTTGGGAATCTTGGCCAGATATTTAAGGGCGTTGAGCAGCATTGCGCTGGTTGCGCCAAGCAGTTCACTGGTCTTGCCGGAAATCACGGTGCCGTCGTTCATCTCTATGGCTGCGGCGGGCATCCCGGTCTCTTCCTCTACCTTCTCTGCCAGCACGGCTACCTTGCGGTTTTCCAGTGAGACGTGAGCCTGCTCCATAACCATTTCCAGCTTGGTCAGCTGTTCCGGTTCGGCGTTGGCGGTACGGACCTGGCAGGCTACATTGTAGTAGCGGCGGATTATCTCGCGGCAGGAGGCGTCGCAAACCACTTCGTCGTCTTTGATGCACTCGCCAATCATATTCACACCCATATCGGTGGGAGACTTGTACGGCGACTCGCCAATAATCTCCTTCAGCATCTGGTTCAGCACCGGGAATATCTCCACGTCACGGTTGTAGTTCACAGCAATCTTTCCGTATGCCTCAAGGTGATACGGGTCAATCATATTGACGTCCTTAAGGTCCACCGTGGCGGCCTCATATGCCAGATTCACAGGATGTTTGAGCGGCATGCTCCACACCGGGAAGGTCTCGAACTTGGCATAGCCCGCTTTCACCCCGCGCTTGTTTTCGTGATAGAGCTGGCTCAGGCAGGTGGCCATCTTGCCGCTTCCGGGGCCGGGGGCGGTGACCACCACCAGACGGCGGCTGGTAACCACAAACTCGTTCCGGCCATAGCCATCGTCGCTGAGGATGAGAGGGATATTTGAAGGATAACCGCTTATGGGGTAGTGGCGATATACCTTGAGGCCAAGTCCCTCTAGTTTCTTCTGGTATGCTATGGCATTCGCCTGGTTTTCAAAGCGGGTGAGCACCACGCTGCTCACGTAAAGACCGTAGCCGCGGAAGGCGTCAATAAGACGCAGGACGTCCATATCGTAGGTGATGCCCAGGTCGCCGCGGATCTTGTTTTTCTCTATGTCGGCTGCGTTAATCACCAGCACTATCTCGGCTTCGTCTTTCAGCTGCAGCAGCATTTGAATCTTGATGTCAGGAGCGAATCCGGGCAGCACACGGCTGGCGTGATAGTCGTCAAAAAGTTTGCCTCCAAATTCCAGGTAGAGCTTGTCGCCGAACATAGCGATGCGCTCCTTGATTTTATTCGACTGAATAGCAAGGTATTTATCCTTGTCGAAACCAAGTTTGTCCATAGTGTATGTGAAATGCGGTTTTGCAAAAGTAGCATTTTTTTTAACTTTGGAATACTTTAAACACGATTTATGAAAGGAACTTTTATATTTTTTGCCGACGGCTTCGAGGAGGTCGAGGCAATTGCCACACTGGACATTCTGCGCCGAGGCGGCGTAGATGTAAAATCGGTTTCCATTTATGACAATTCTCTGGTAGAGGGGGCCCACGGCCAGCAGCTTATCACTGACCTTTGCTGGGAAGACCTTGAAGAGATCATCAGCACAGAGGCTTCCCCTTCTGACTATATGATATTCCCGGGCGGAATGCCGGGCGCCAAGAATCTGGCTGAGTTCGGGCCGCTTATGGCGCTTCTCAAAGAACACTGGGCAGCGGGCGGCGGAGTGGCCGCTATCTGCGCCTCTCCGGCAGTTGTACTGGCTTCCCTTGGCGATACTTTTGCCGGCCTGGAGATGACTTGTTACGACGGTTTTGAGGCCACACTTCAGGCGGCTGGCATCAAGCATAAGGAGGC
>JAEETP010000108.1 GCA_016290415.1 Bacteroidales bacterium | reverse complement strand
CGGCATTGACCCTATGAACACAATGAATGTGGCCCGCCGTGCCGCACAGCTCATCTGCGAGCTCTCCGGAGCCAAGATTGTGGGCAAGGCGCAGGAGTTCAGCGCCCGCGAGTTCAAGCGCGCCGAGGTGGACCTGAATGTGAACCGTATGTTCGCCCTGATGGGCAAGAACATTGGCGTATGGGCCGTGAAGGATATTCTGGGTTATCTGGGATATGATATCCTAAGCGAGAATGCAGAGGGCTTCCGCGTGGCCGTTCCCGCCTGCTATGTGGATGTGACCCGCGAGTGCGACGTTGTGGAAGAGGTGCTCCGCATCTACGGCTACAACAATATAGAGCTGCCCGGCGGAATGAAGGCCAGCATCCAGCCCACGCCCCATCCCGATCCCGAGGTGGTGCGCAAAGAGGTCAGCGACCTGCTCACCAACCGCGGCTTCTACGAGATTATGAACAACTCGCTCACCAAGAGCGCATATTACGAGAAGCTCAAGACTTTCCCGGCAGAGAATTGCGTGCGGCTTTTGAACCCGCTCAGCTCCGATCTGGACTGTATGCGCCAGAGCCTGATTCCCGCCGCGCTGGAGACCGTTTCTTACAACGTCAAGCACCAGAACAACACTCTCCGTCTCTATGAGATAGGAAACGTATATAGCTACACGGCAAATGCAGAGGATCCCCTCACCGCAGCCAACCTCAAGAACTACCACGAAGAGCTCAAGCTCTCTATGGTGGTGAGCGCTCCCGCCGCAAAGGCGTGGAGAGTGGCTTCCGGTGCCGGCTCTTTCTTTGAGCTCAAGGGCTATGTGGAGCTGCTGGCAAAGCGCTTCGGTATGAGCCTTTACGATATGGAGTGCACCGCCGCTCCGGCAGACCTCTTCAGCGAGGGCCTCACTTATTCACTGCAGGGCAAGCCGTTCATGACTATGGGTACCGTGGCTCCTGCACTTCTCAAGATGTTTGACATCAAGCAGCCGGTATTTGTGGCCGAGGTCACCTGGAACACCCTTATGACCATCGTGAGCCGCGACAAGGTTAAATATCGCGAACTGCCCAAGTTCCCCGAGGTAAGGCGCGATCTGGCGCTGCTGCTGGACGAGAAGGTTTCGTTTGCCGATATCCGCAAGGCGGCCTTCCAGGCAGAGAAGGGTATGCTCAAGAGCGTGTCGCTGTTTGACGTTTACCGCGGAGCAAAGATTGCTGCCGACAAGAAGCAGTACGCCCTTAGCTTTGTGCTTCAGAATCTGGAGCAGACCCTCACCGACGAGGCTGTGGAGCGCATTATGGACAAACTGCTCAAGACATTCGAGAGCAAGTTTGGTGCTACTTTGAGGTAATCTTTCTTACCAGCAGCGCTATAAACAGCAAAAGGAACAGAAAACTGCATAAACGGCCTGTTACATCGCCATAGGTGGTGTAACAGGTTTTTTTATCGTTGAGGTTCACCGTGTCGCGCATTGCCACTGGCTCCCACCAACCGGTGCGCTGAATCACATCGCCTCTCTGGTTTATGAAGCCGCTGATGCCGGTGTTGGCCACGTGCACCACGTCGCGCCGGGTCTCGATGGCCCGCAGCTTGGCAAAGCGGAAGTGCTGCCGATAGCCGGGTGTGTCGCCCCACCAGCCGTCGTTGGTTATCACGGCGGTGAACTGGGCGCCGTATTTGGCGGTGCGGCGGTAATATTCACCGTAGATAGATTCGTAGCATATCATCGCGCCTACCTTTGTGCCGTCTTTGGCCGTCAGGTTGTTTACATCGTCGCTGACCCCATAGCTGCTCATAGAGCCGCCGAAGAGCTCGAATACCTTGCCCAGAAAGCCCAGATAGCGCTGGTAGGGGATAATCTCCACCGCCGGCACAAGCTTGGACTTGTGGTAGAAATTCCGGATGCCGGTGGTGTCTATCATCATAGCGGTGTTGTATGAACTGTACCACTGGCTGCCTATAGGTCTGGCGTTGTAGGGCGCAAGGGCCTTGGTGGGGAAAAGGCGGTAGGTGATGGCCCCCAGCAGGAAATCGGTGTTTGGATACTCTTTAAGCAGCTCCAGGATGCTGTTGTAGGTGACGTTTGTCTCGGGTGTGTCCAGGTTGAACTGGAAGGTGTAGGTCTCGGGGGTGATCACAAAATCGGTGCTGTCGGTGATCTGGCCGCGGACCAGGGCCAGCATTCCGGCGTCCTGCACATCCTGGCTAAGGCCGCCGTGCTTCTCTGTGTAAGAGTCTATGTTGGGCTGCACCAGCACCACCTCCCTTGGGTTGTCGGTCTCTTTATAGTCTTTATAGATAACCAGCGATATGGCAATGGGCACCACAATCGTAAGCATCGATATCAATACCAGCGCAAAACGCTGCCGCAGGGCATATTTGTCGCCCGGACGGCCAAAGTGGCGGTAACTCTCGTACAGGAAGATGTTGCTGAGCCATATCCACAGTGTGCCGCCCAGAAAGCCGGTATATTCGTACCACTGTGCCAGTTTTGGGCTGGTGGCCAGGCTGTTGCCCAGAATGAGCCACGGCCAGGAAATTTCTATGTCCTGGTAGACCCGCTCCCAGGCAATCCACATTGTGATAAGGAAAAGGTAGCTGAGGCCCCCCTTGAAGTATTTCCGGCTCCAGAGGAAAAGCATAAAGATGGCCCACATCTGCAGTGAGTTCAGGCCTATGGCAAACAGCGCCCCCGGAACCGATATCCAGTTTATCCAGAAGGTGGTGGCGGTGTTGAAAAGCAGGAATGCCAGATAGACCCACCAGCCTTTGCGCCTGACCTTGCCTTCGGTGCACAGGTCGGCGAAGCAGAGCAGCGGAATGAATGCAAAAAGTGCCACCCATCCGCAGTGCGGCACCAGAAACGGGACGGACGCCAGGGCGGCAAACAGCAGTATGCAGAGCCAAATTTTACCTTTCATATTTCAAATGTAGCGAGTTTTCAAAAAATTTTTACAAACTTTGCGCCCTAATTGTAGAAAAGGGGATGTTTTGGTTTTGACAGCAATTGATTTCTACAGGTAAGCACGCCGAGAGTCGTGGCCCCTCTCGCTAATCTCAGACCTCACGCCATAACTGGCAACAACAACTATGCTCTCGCTGCGTAATTAGGCCAAGCCTAATACCTTAATCCGCCCGACAAGGTCGGGCCGACGAGCGTCCCGCCGGATTTTCTGGAAGTTCGGTCCGGAGTTCGGGGCGTAGGCAGAACAATTCCTGCTCGCACCTATTGCTTCTGTCGGTGCGAAAAGATTTAGAAGCTAAGCTTGCACTAGCCCGCCGCCCGGCGGGTGCCTGCCGACAATCAAAGGGTGGATAAGCGTGTAGAAAGCTTGCGGGGGCGTTGTTTGGACGGCGGTTCGAGTCCGCCCATCTCCACAAAATAATAGCCGGCTAATGCCGGCTATTATTTTGTGGAGATGCCAGAGGCAAAGCCTCTGGCACTCCTATTTTACTAGGGGGCTCTGCCCCCTAAAACCCCTGCGGCGCAAGGCGCCGGCCCCTAAAGGGGCTGGGAAGATAACAATTGCCTGCAGGCAATAGCGAAGCGCGTGCGGGTTGGTTTAAGAATGGCCAGCGCGGAGCGGCGGGGTGTAGGGGCAGCGCCCCACTATTTATGGGGGAAAAGGCTATCCATTCCGGGGAAGAGGTAGAGGTCTTGCTCTACGGCGGGTTTGCCGTAGACGCGCACCCAGGTACGGAAGCCTTTGTCGCCATCGGTGAATTCAAACACGCGGGCACCGCTGGGGTAGAGGTCATTATAAACCGTGTCGCATCCGCTGTAGCGGCCGTAAATGAAGAAGAAACCCTGCCACATCAGCACAAAATCATTGTTGTGGTCGTGACCGGTGACCATTGCCTGCACGTCGCCCATCTCGCGCATAGCCACATACTGGCCAGAATTGAAGATGGGAGATGCGGGCTCTTCGCCCCAGTTGCCTACCAGGAAGCGGGCCTTGTCGCCGGCATCGCGCATTGCCTGATTGTATTCGGGAACGGGGATGTGCTGGAACACTATGGACGGCACCGGTTTGCCGCCGTTTTTCTCTGTGAAATAGCGGCTCGCCTTCCTGTACCACTCAATCTGGTCGCTGTGGACATAGCCCCAGCTGTTTACGCCCGCCATATAGTTGCGGTTGCCGCTGTCAAACAGATAGAACACCCTGTCCACGCCGTTTTTGCCGGAGAGGGTCAGGATGTCGTTAGAGCAGTTGGTCAGCCCCAGGTCGTCGGGTGTGTTTACGTTGCCGGGGATAGAGCGGAACACCTTGAAAATTTCTGTACGGGACAGCTCAAAATCGCTGTCGTGGTTGCCCAGCGCCACTGCAAACGGGATTTTCCTGTCCACCAGGGGCTGCAGTATCTCGCGGGCGGATGCCTCTGCCGGGGATCCGAACACCACATCGCCTGTAAAAATCACAAAGTCGGGCTTTTCGGCATCCAGCATCTCTATCATATTCTTCATCGATCTTTCCGAGCGGGGATCACCGGAAATGTAGTGGGTGTCGGCAAACTGCAGTATCTTGAACTTTCCGTCCTTGCGATACTTGAGTTCTTTTGCGATTCTCACGCCGTCTTTACTTTGCCCGAAAGCCGGGGAGACGGAACCTACAGTTACAGCGGCCAATACCAATGCCACCCAAATCAGAATTTTCTTTACGTTCATAGCTTACACTGCATAATTTGAGTTTGCAAGTTACGTTTTTAAACCCGGAAGAGAAAATAATTATAACTTTGAGAAAGTTATGAAAATGTTATATAGACTATACCTAAGTGCCATATTATGCCTGTCCGGTTTTATGTCTGCCGCCGCTCAGGATGTGTTTGGCGACTGCCGCGGGCGGTGGATGGAAATTGCAGAGCAGACCACTCCAGAGTTGACCGTGACCGAGGTCAGCCCTGTCTCGGTGGTGGATGTCGTGGCCGATACTGCGGCGTTCCAGGGTTGGCGTTGCATCCCCAAAGCGGGGCTGGACACCCTCTCCGAGGCCAATTTCAGAAGGATACGGAGCGTGACGCTGGACTTTGGCCGTCACCTCACCGGCCGTCTGAAGTTCCGCCTCAAGACTCTGGGCGACGTGATGGATGCCCCGGTTAAGCTGAAATTCGTGTTTGGCGAAACTCCTGCCGAGATGGCCGAGCCGTTTGACCCCTGGCGCGGAAGCCTTTCAAGGGGCTGGATGCAAGACGAGATGCTCACCGTGGATGCGGCCGACTGCGATATCCTCCTGGACCGGAGGATGGCCTTTCGCTACCTGCGCATAGAGCTGTTCGGCGGCAATTTTGACTTTGCCCTGGATGGCGTCCGCTGCCTGGCGACCACCTCTGCCGGGGAGCTCAAGACCGCCCTTGACAATAGCTGCCCCAAGATTATCCGCGATATCAACGATGTCAGCCTGGCTACCCTCAGGGAGTGTATGCAGACCGTGTATGAAGACGGCCCCAAGCGCGACCGCCGGCTGTGGATAGGCGACCTCTATCTGGAGTCGCTGGCCGGGCGCTATTCATATCAGAATCACCTGCTTACAAAACATTGCCTGTATCTTTTCGCAGCCCTTACCGATGGTAACGGTCGGCTGCTGGCAACCCTTTATGAATATCCCGAGCCGCATCCGCAGTGGGGCACATACTGCTTTACTTACAGCCTGCTGTATTCTTCCATACTGCTGGAATATCTTAACGATACAGGCGATATCGACACCGCCCGCGACCTCTGGCCGGTGGTCAAGGTGCAGATGGAAGACGCCGTGCGGCGCGTCAGGGACAATGGCTGGGTGGATGCCAGCCGCGCCTGGCTGTTCTTTGACCACGCCGTGCTGGATGTGGAAGTCCCCTTCCAGGGAGCGGTGCTGTTTGCGCTGGAGCAGACCT
>JAEETP010000107.1 GCA_016290415.1 Bacteroidales bacterium | reverse complement strand
TGGTCGTTGGCATCCACAAACGCCTGCAGCATCTGTCGGGCATTGGCAGAAGTAAAGTCGCCTGCCATCACGTGCAGAATCTTGATGCCGTGCTGGCGCATATGGGCGGCGGTGCGCTCTGCCACCAGCTTGAGCCCGGCCTCGCGGTCGGTGGCCGAAAGGCCCTTGGTGCAGAACTCATCGATGTAATAATATCCGCCGCCGAAAGTCTCCATAATGGTGCATCCCGGCGACGGCTGACGTTCTATCAGATAGCTGAACCGGGTCGGGGCTATCTGGGTAAGCGACTGGCATCCCATTTCAAAAGCCAGATTGACGTTTTTGGCAGAAAGCAGCGAATAATAATCGCTCACAAAACTGTCTGTTATAATCCACTGGTAGTTGTCGCCGTCGGTAAGGAAAAAGCCCAGATAGTTGGCTTTTTTGTCATAGTCAATAGTGCGAGGATTGATGCTTTTGACCATGGTGTTGCTCTGGCGGTCGCTGTAGTGACGCGACATCGCCCCCATATTGTAGGTCCAGTCAGATGCCAGCATCATATGGCCGTGCCTGGAAACAGGCTCCACGAAGATGTGCTCGCCGACACCTTGCTCCCAGCCTATGACCTGGCTGTGGGGCTTGAGCCATTCCAGTATTTCTTCCAGCAGCGCAAGGTTCTGGCCACCGGAAGATGTGCTGTACTTCTTATTCAGATTGAACAGGAACAGGCCGTGCTGAATCACATATTCGCGCATCTCGCCAGTGGTCACCGGCATCATAACCAGAGCCTCATTGTTGCACTTGTCCTTGAACTGTTCCCACGCCTGGGCCGTGGTCATCCGAGTGCAGTCGCACTTTTTGGTGTAGCCGTTGCGGATGAAGAACGCCTCGTCGCGAACATCCACAATTATGGAATTGTAGACGTGGCTGGCCACTGCGGCGGCAATGCCGCTTTCGGGATTATTCATCAGGTCGGTAAGGACATAACCTTCAAAAAGGTCGCGCACGGTGACATCGTGGCCGTCAATCTTGCCATATGTTTTGGTGGCCAGATCCACGGCACTCTGATGACTGCTTATCTGATGGCCGAAATCCACACGCTCCATATCATAACCGGTGCCGCCCTGTTCTATCCACACGCCAACATTGGTCTTGCCCTGCGCACAGGCCCGGTTCACCAGGCCGGCAATGGACTGCATCAGCAAAAAGTTCTGAAGTCCGGTGTCGGGACCGCCGTCGCTGTTGGGAATCTCCTTGTGGGCATAGTCGGTATACTTCATATACCAGAAAACCTCCGGCTGAAGGTTGTCTTCCGGGATGAAGAATTGCCCTGCGTTATGCACCGGATCGTGCAAATCGGCATAGGCCACCGCATCGGGATTGGAATCGGGCACCGATGGCGAGACAGGCTCTTCGTCGGGCATCTGCTTTTCGCCCACGCCGCCCCAGTATTCGGTCACCGCTGGCGCCTTGTGGCAGCAGGCCAGAGCCGAAAGCAGGGCTGCAGATGCAATCAGTTGTAGTAGACACTTCATAGATACTACTGATATATAAACTTATACGTGCGCGTCAAATATGGTGTTCCGGCATTGGAGTCAGTGCGGACGGCGGTGTCGATATCGCCAGCGGCATTGAAAGAATACTCTATTGCCGTGGTTTCTGGAGCCGGAATGGTGCCGGTAGAGGCGCTGATGCCGGTGATCAGCTTTTTATTGCCGGGAAATCCGGCGGCAATCCATACGGGAAAATTGTCGGGCATAAGATATGCCGCAAAATTCTGCCGGTCGTCCTGGCCGCCGGGAGTGTATGTGGTTTTCAGGGCAGACACATTGGACGTTCTGGTGGCCTTGCTGCTTTGTGCGCTGATCTCGGTTCCTATTACCGACTCTGTAGCAGTGCCTTCGGAAATGGTATATACCTCGCTATAATTCATCTTGGAGGTGTAATAACCCTCTTTGGCGGCAAAATCGGACTGGCATTCGGTGGATGTGACAACGCCGTCCTTGTTTACGCTTGTGGTGTAACTCCAGGCGCCGCTCCAGCTGCCCTTATAGGACAATGCGCCGGAGGTGGGATTGTAGGACACATCAATATAGCGGTTGGTGGCTATGGGGAAGAACTTTCCCTGCACCTTCATCTCATTTTCACCGGGATATGAATAGTTCAGATCCAGAACGACCTCCCTGGCCAGTTTATCGGTCTTGACAAGAGTCAGTATCCTACCCTGCTCGTCGTAGGTATATTCGTAAGTCTCTATCACACTGCCTCCGCTGCTGACCTCGACCCTAGCCACCAGGGGCTTTTCGTGAGCCCAGATCTGACGGTCTGTCTTTTTGCCGTCTCCCTCACCGCCTCCGTTGCAGGCGGCGGCAAGGGTCGCCAGAAGGATAGTTGCAAATAAGTATAGTGGTTTCATATCCGGCTTATTTATAAAGAGTTATGTGCTCTCCGTTGTCTACTATCGCAACCGAAGGATACGGCCGGCCGCCATTGTTCAAAGCACCGTTATGGTTATAAAGATATTCGTAGGAGATGCGGCCGTGGATCTCGTGATGCCACTCGTTTTCGTGGATATTCACGTATACCTGCTCAATATTGTCCGGGTTGGGCGCTGCCAAAGTGCTGGTAAACAAGTATACGACGCCCTGGAACACGGGGGCAAAGACCACATCGGCCATAGGGAACAGCGGATATATCAGCTCCTCGTTTTCGTGGTGGGAGTTGTCGCCTATATGCACAACGCGCCAATCGCCAATCTGAATGAGATACAGCAGGCACGGCTCTTCTCCCTGCGCCGACATATAGGCCTGGGTAGAAGCCACACCTCCAATAAGTTGCGGCTCCAGCTGGCTCTCGCTCCAGAAGTGCTTCTCGCCCTCAACATTGGTGAAATGACGGGCCATTGTTGAAGGGCCCACAACCGGCTTGCCCTTGGCCATCATCATCCTGAAAAGCTCCAGGTCATAATGGTCGCCGTGGGCGTGTGTCACATAGAGCACATCCAGCATATCGGCCAGCTCTTCTTTATAAAGATCGTCATACAGACCTTCGCCGTAGCAGATATCTATGCCGATGCAGGCATCTTTGGTGCGTGCCACAACGCCGGAGCTGTACAGCTTGGCCACCTGGAGCTCGTTGCCGGTCGGGCGGGGTCCGCGCAGGAAACGGAAGAACTCTTCCCGTTTGTTCTGCAACCATTGTTTGTTGGCGGCGGTGAAGGCATCGACCTGTCCGCTTGCCGGAGGCGGCGTCTCGCGGTCGTACGTCACCTCGTGCATGGGAAAGTCGCGAAGGCGGCTGATGCCCCGGCGCAGCTTGTCATACCGGTCTTCATAGTTCTTGGAGACCTTGGGGTGGCTGAGCGAAGGCGGATACATCGCCTCCAGTTTGTTGCAGAAGTTGTGCACCTGCGTCATCCAGATGTACGGATTGGTCTTGTGGGCCGCCACCAGCTCCACCATCAAGTCCTGAGTCATATAGTAGACGGGTTCTCCCACAAGGTCTGTCTGGAATGTGCGCAGATATGACAGCATCTGGGAGTATAAATCTTCGTTGCTTGCCGACTGCCAGATAAACTGGGCCTTTGCCGTACCGGATGCCAACACAAACGCAACAGCAACTGCCAGGAATGTTCTTCTGAATTGCTTGCTAGTTTCCATAAACCAAATTGGCATTTTTAGTAGCACACACATCGCCGCCGGCGCCTGACCAGCTCCTGGCCCGTTCGGCATCTACGCAACGCACCAGCAGACGGTTTCGCACGTTCTGGCCGCCGCCGCCAATCAGGTAGCCGCCGCCAAAATTAAAGAATGCCTGAGGGTCGTTGTTTTGCTTCTCAATCGACGAAATTACCTCCGGCTGCCAGCCGCGCGAGGCATTCAGGCGATAGAATGCATTGTTGCCCGCACCGTCTTCCTTCACAAAGAAGTAGACGTTGCCCTCGGTATCGCAGGCCACGTGGGTAAAGTTCAGGAAGCTGTCATTACCGTTGGTATAGACAACCGCGGTGGAAGCGGAGAATGCAGAAGGGTCCTTGCGGTTTACCAGAGACTTGTCCTGAGATGCAAAGAACATCCAATTCTGGTCTGCTGTAAGGCAGGGCGACCAGACATAACCGTCGGCAACCTTTACACTGGCAACGGTTTTGGCATTCAAGTCAACCTCTACCATAACACCTCTGTTGCAAGTGAACCAGCACTTTGTCTGGCTGCTGTTTATAGCGGGAGATGTGATGTCTGAAAGATCGCCCGAAGGACAATCCATAACTTTTACTTCACTGAATTTATCACCGGCGAAAGAGAGGAATCTGATGCCCTCCACCCCGTCTTTCTTGCTGCTGGCCAGCACAATCTGGTTATTGCCATATACAGCCATCTGTATATGGGTGGTTTCTACGGGATATTCGTCAAGTACCGCGCCGCTGGCTGCATTCACGGCAATAAGCCGCTTGTCGGCAGCGGGGATGAATACCACGCTGCAGTCGTTGCTAAGCGCGGGACCGCAGCCGGCGATGGACGATGCGGAGGTACAAGTCGGCACGGGAATCTCCCACTTTTGCCGGCCAGATGCCGAAATGCAGAAGATGTGCTGCTGATTTGAGCAATAGATATCGCCGGAAACGGGGTTGACAGCAATGTCGCCGCCATTGTCGTTCTTGCCGTCGTTCAAATTGAACATCATAGAAACCGAGCCCTCCTCAAGATCTATCTCATAGAGGCGACGGGCACCGCGGGTAATGAAATAGGCGCGGGTGCACTCCTTGTTGAACACCGGATAGGTATTGCGGGGGTTGGCCCCGTCCAGGGCTTCGTTTATCAGCCACTCCTCGGCTTCATAATTCACCTCAAAACGGATTGGCGTCCCGGCGTAATCGGCAGAAACGACAACCGAGTTTTCACCGCCTTCAATCGGAGCAAACGATGCTTCCGTGCCGGTCAGACTCTTGCCGGACGCCTCCCACTTAACGTTGGTAGCCTCGCCGTAGGCTGTTGTATTGATGCTCCAGATTGCCTTGCGGCCGGCATAGAATTTTCCCTCGGGCATATTCACCAGAGGCCCTGCACCCTGCACGAAGAACTGCTGCGAGGCTGTGCGCTGAGGGTTTCCGGCCCCGGCCGTGATGGTGACAGGCCCTGTGTTGCCGGAGGCGAAAGTCACAATGGCCTGCCCCTCTTCAGTAACTTCTACCGTTGCCAGGCTTGCGTCAGAAGAACTCCACTCCAAGTCGCGGTCGGAGGTGTTGGCGGGGGTGTAGGTCACAATCAGGGTATATGTCTCGCCCGCATCGGCCAGCAGAGTGAAACTGCTGCCGTTGGAGAATGCCAGCGCCTCCACGGGAATCGAGCTCACCTTGACGTGGCAAACCGCCTCAAAACCGCCGTCTTCTGTCCTGGCCACAATGTCGCACTCGCCGCCACCCACGCCGGTAACCACTCCGCCGTCAACTGTTGCAATCTTAGAGTCTGAGCTGCTCCAGATCACGTTCTTGTTGGCGGCTTCGGCCGGCTCAATGGTGGCCGTGAGCGTCTCTGTGGCTCCTTTGCCTATGGTCAGCGATTCGGCGCTGAGGCTGATTCCGCTCACCGGAGTCTGGTTTTTGACCACGGTGACGCTGCAGGTGCCCTGCACTCCGTCTACAGTGGCCGTAATGGTGACAGAACCCTCCTTTATGGCCTTAAGGGTTCCAGCCTTGTTTATCAGCGCCACCGTTTCATCTGTAGATGACCACTCTGCATAGAGCCAGTGGGCATCCTGGGGGGTGACATTGACCTTGAGCGGGAGCATCTCTCCCTCCGTTATGGTTACGGACGGGGGATCCACCGCAACCCCGGTGACTTTTATCTGCCCGTCTTCCTTAGGAGAACAGCCGGCCACCATCAAAAAGCAGACTGAAGCCACCAATAACTTCAGCCCGCAATTTGCCGCCACAGAAACAGCGCGCTTCATTTGTTAAAGTTCTTTAATCTTGATGTTCTTGAAGAATACCTGATGGCCGTGGTCCTGAAGCAGGATGTAGCCCTCTTCGTAGTTGCCGAAGTCGGGCCAGTCGCGGTATTTGCTGTAGTCTACAAATGCATCCCACATCTGGTTGTTACGCTCGTATTCCACAACCTTTTCTCCA
>JAEETP010000023.1 GCA_016290415.1 Bacteroidales bacterium | reverse complement strand
TTTGCCATCGCCTCTGCCCTGGAGACGCTTACCGGACTGTGAAAGATGAAATAATCTACGTCCATCGATTCTCCGGGCTGGAGGAGCACGGCCGTCTCATCGTTAGGCACGGGCTTACCACCTAAGAGGCTGGCACAGAAGATGCGCCCGTCCTTGAAAGAAGAAAAGCCCGTGGCGGGATCATACGAATATTCTACGCCGCGGTGCGATGCGTAGGGGATCTTCATCCAGACATAGCGAGGAACATCTCCCTTGTTGGTGATAACCGTGTGGATGACCAGCACAGTCTCTTCTTCGGCCGGAGGAGTGTTCTTAAGCACTTCGTCCAGCTGTTTCTGCTGAGCATCAGTCCACGACCGGCCGGCGGAATACTTGTCCGAAATCATAAAGTGCGTTCCCTTGACATTCCCCTCGGTGAGGATGGATTTCTCCAGCGTTACGAAACTCTTGGAATGATATACGACGTCGTCGTCTTCGGTAACCGATGTATAGATGGGAAGAACGCCGTCTTCAAGGCTTCTGGTGATGTTGTCGTATGCACCAACGCCCCGGCTGAAACTATAATTATAGCTGAGCAGATAGGGTGAAATGCTTTCGTCGACTATCTGCGAGCAGGCCATCGTGGGGACGACTGTCTTGTCGGTCTGGTAGGTGGATAGCGCGTCGGGAAGTTCTTCGGTGATTTCGAAACGGCGGATGTCCCTGCTGATGCCCAGCCAGATGGGAACGCTCATATTCCGGGTTACCTTCTCGGCCGCTTCGAAAGAAGCCTCCTCTTCCTGCTCTATCCGGTCCATCTTGGAGACAAGATGGCGGGACTTGACAGACTCCACCACCTCGTCATAGGACATCGAAACGCCGTCCGGCAGCACCACAACCTGATATTCGGGAATCCAGATGGGGGATGCCGCATTCACGTCGCGCAGGAAAAAGGAGAACGACTCCGCACCACTGACGACCGAGATGATGGTGGAGTTAGGTCCCGGGACGGTGACGGGATCCTGAACGTCAAAGCGAAGCCTTAAGCAAGAAGGTTTGCGGACCTTGACGGCACATCCCTTGACGCGCCCATTGCCCTTGAGGACCGTTACGGACGGCACTGTGCCGTTCACGGCTTTGATTTCGATTTCTCCCGACGCTGTTTTCCATTCCACTTCAACGGCATTGAGCCGGAACTGGCAAGCTAGCAGCAGGCATATAATAATTAAGATTCGTTTTTTCATTTGAAATGATTATTTATTTACAAAGGTAACTGCTGAATCGGTTAAGTAAAAAATTTTTTTAATGAAAAGTCTTTGTGCATCATAAAGTTTTTTCTTAATTTTGTCAGTGGACTTAACCGGTTAAGTGTATGGCTCAAAAAGAACAGTGTTGCAAAATGTCCCTGGGGCGCATCGCAGAGGCGACGGGCGTATCCAAGGCTACGGTAAGCTGGGTCCTCTCCGGCAAGGGCGATGAGCACCGCATAAGCGTTGCCACCCAGAAGAGGGTAAAGGATTATGCTGCCAAGCACAACTATCGTCCCAATATGCTGGCGCAGGGCCTGAGCCTTGGTGTGACCAAGACGGTCGGGCTGCTTATTTCTTCGCTTACCGACCCTTTTTATTCCAGCATTGCAAAGTCGGTTGTAGAAGAGGCGGAGCGCTACGGCTATACCGTGATGATAGCCACTTCCGAGTCAAACTATGAGCGGGAGGCCTCGCTTGTCTCTTCTCTTGACAGGCGCAGGGTGGACGGCATCATTTCTACCCCTACAGAGGGGGCGAAGTGGCTCGACGGCTATCTGGCCGGCGGAGGGAAGCTGGTCCTTCTGGACCGCCCTGTTCCCGGCGAAGATGCACCCTGTGTGGGCGTGGACAATGAGCAGAGTGCATATAAGCTCGTGAGTCACCTGATTGGCAAGGGCTTGCGCAAGATTGCAATAATGACCACTGCCCACAATCTGGTAAATATGCAGTCGCGCCAGCAGGGCTACGAGAGGGCCCTTGCCGATGCCGGCATTCCGCTGGACGGGAAGCTGGTCTGCAATGTGCCGCCACAGGCCTCGGTAGAGCAGATAAATGCCGAGTTGGACCGTCTTGTGCGGGATGTCCCTGACCTGGACGGTATCTTCTTTACCTCGCATGTGCTGGTGCTTCCGGTATATGTGTGGTTTACAAATCGCGGTCTTGACACCAGGCGCGGGGCAAACTGGGCCTGCATCCATTCCCTGCCCGAGTTTGGGCTGCTGCTGCCCGAGATAAGCATTGCCCAGATGACAATCTCAAAACTGGGCGCCAAGGCTATGGATATGCTCCTGGAAGAGATAGAATGCGGCAGGCAATTGCAGGAGCGTGCGGTTATCATAAATTGTGAAATGTCACTCAAATAATAAATATTGTATTATGCTGAAGCTTAACAGATTAAATCAATTCTACCTGCTGCTTTTGGCAGTTTTGACAATAGCCTCGTGCAAAGAGAAGGCCCAGCTTGATAACCTGCGCTGTGAATACCGGGTCAATCCCATCGGCCTGGATGTCCAGTGCCCCCGCTTCAGCTGGGAATATAGCGCTGCAGATGACATGCAGCTTGCCTACAGGATAGAAGTTGCCGCCGATCCAGCGTTTAAAGATATTGTTTGGGACAGTGGTGCGCTCGGCACTAAGGCAGAAAGGAAGGCCAATCCGGAGCTTTTTCCCGAGAGCGGCCGGCAGATGGTTAACTATCTGGGGCGCGACCTTGAACCCTTCACCAAATATCACTGGCGTCTGACCACCCTTATGGCCAGCGGCGCCGTGCTGCAGGCCCCCGTGCAGACCTTCGAGACAGGGATGCTGCCCGGCTACAAGTGGCAGGCGCAGTGGATAAGCGACTCCCACGACAAGGAGTTTGCTCCCGCACCTATGCTGCGCAAGGTCTTCCGCATAGATGGCGAGCTTGCCTCGGCAAGGCTCTTTGTGAGCGCTGCCGCATATTATAAAATGGCAGTCAACGGCACCTGGCTCAACCCGGTTGCTCTCTCGCCCGATTATACCGACTACTCCAAGCGCAACCAGTATCAGGTCTATGATGTCACTGGGCTGCTGGCTTCGGGCGATAATGCTCTTGCGGCCGTTCTTGGAAATGGTTTCTACAATGAGATTGAGCCGGTCGCTACCTGGGATTTCGATAAAGCCCACTGGAGAGGCCGTGCGCGTATGATTGCCGAGCTGCACCTCAAATACAGCGACGGCCGCACAGAAATAATCTGCACCGACCCCGGCTGGAAGACCGCGACCGGCCCCAGCCTCTCCAATAACATATATAGCGGCGAGATTTACGATGCCCGCCTGGAGATCCCCGGTTGGGAAAAGGCCTCCTTTGACGACAGCGCCTGGGCCTCAGCCGTGGCCGTGGAGGCTCCGTCGCCCAAGCTTGTGGCGCAGAACAATGCTCCCGCGAAAGTTTGCGAAGAGTTTGAAGCGGTCGATATGAAAAAGTTCTCCGACAGCCTGTATGTGTTCAGCTTCCCCAAGAATATTGCGGGTGTCAGCTCGCTATCCCTGAGCGGCGCAAAGCCCGGCACCAAAATCAAGCTGCGCCACGGCGAACTCAAAAAAGAAGACGGCTTACTGCAGATGGGCAACATAGATATCTTCTTCTATCCCAAGCCGGACTTTGAGATGCAGACCGATATATATTATGCCAAGGGTGGGGAAGAATCTTTTACACCGAGTTTTACCTATCACGGATTCCAGTATGTTGAGGTATCGGCCGATGCTCCCATCCAGCTGGATAAGAACTCCCTCAAGGCTCTGTTTATTCACACCGACCTTGCCGAAGCCGGAAGTTTCGCCTGCTCCGACGAACTGGTAAACTGGATCAATTCTACCAGCAAGCTTTCTTATCTCGGCAATCTGGTGAGCATTCCCACCGACTGCCCCCACCGTGAGAAAAACGGCTGGACCGCGGATGCAAATATATCGATAGACCTCGGCCTTCTGAACTACGACGGTCTCACATTCTATGAGAAGTGGGTTAATGATATGGCAGACAGCCAGAACGCCGAAGGCAACGTGCCCGGCATTGTGCCCACCTCCGGCTGGGGCTACGAAGACTGGATAGGCCCGGTATGGGCATCAGCCTTCTGTATGATTCCCGACGCCCTGATGCATTACTATGGTGACCCCAAGGCCATCGAGACCATTTTTGACACCTGCGACCGCTATCTGGACTATCTGGGCAGGCGCCTGGATCCCGACGGCACGGTAACCTACGGCATCGGCGACTGGGTTTATTATGATACCCCGACTCCGACCGACTACAGCACGTCGCTTTTCTACTATTGGCAGAATGTGCTGATGACAAAATTTGCCGGGATTTTGGGCCGCGATGCAAAAAAATATCAAGAAAAAGCAGAATTTCTGAAAGATTTGATAAACCAAAAGCATTTTAATAAAGAGACCTGTCTCTATGGCAACGGCTCACAGGCCGGGCAGGGGATGGCTTTGATGTTTGACATAGTCCCGCAGGAGTACAAGCAAAAGGTTGCGGCTAACCTCAACCAAAGCATTGTTGACAACAATTATTATCTGGATTTCGGATGCGTCGGCAGCAAGTTCGTGCCCCGCGTGCTGGCCGATTACGGCTATGCTGAAACCGTGTTCAAGATGATGCTCAAGGAGGATGTTCCTTCCTGGGGCGCCTGGCGTGCACAGGGTCTCACCACCCTGGCGGAGCGATGGAAGCTGGATTTTGTGAAATTCTACGATTCCTCTGCAAATCACGTATTCCTGGGCGATATCAGTGCCTGGATGGTCAAGTATCTGGCAGGAATACACTTCGATATGGATGCAAAAGGTGAGTGCACACTCTCGTTTGAACCTTGCACTGTGGAGGGTCTGGATTGGGCCAAGGCTGAATATAAGTCGGTGCGCGGCCTGATAAAGAGCGAGTGGCACCGTACAGCCGGCGGCATCGAGCTGAAAGTGACAGTGCCGGCAAACATGAAGGCGACGGTGGAATATGGAGAAACAGTTAAGGAGATAGGAGGCGGGATGCACGTGCTTAAATTGTAGAAACGCAACAAATCACAATAAATCAAAACAATACGCCTATGAAAAAATCATTCATTTTTTCTGTATTTGCGCTGTTTGCTTTGCTTATAGGTGGTTGCTTAACCGCTTTAGCAAACGAACCGCAAGGCCGAATAACCGCAAAAGGTACGGTTGTGGATTCAGACAATCTGCCTGTTGTAGGTGCCTATGTGGTGGAGAAGGGCAATGACCGCAATGTCACCGTGACGGATGCGGACGGCCGTTTCTCCATTATCGTTGCCGACAAGGCATCGCTCTCCATATCCTGCATCGGATATGTGACTCAGGATGTAAAGGCAGCTCCTTCTATGACGGTGGTGCTTGTCACCGACAGTGAATTCCTGGATGAGGCGGTGGTGGTCGGCTACGGCACGCAACGTGTTGCAACACTCACCGGCAGTGTCGCCCAGATAAATTCTGAGAAAATCAATGTGGCACCGGTGGTAAATACCACCCATACTCTTGCAGGTCAGCTGCCCGGTCTGGTTTCCAAGCAGACTTCGGGTCTGCCCGGTCAGGACAACGCCGCCCTGAATATCCGCGGCTTCGGCAGCCCGCTGGTTATTATTGACGGCATAGAGGGCAGCATTGAAAACCTGGATGCCGGTCAGATAGAGAGCATCTCCATACTGAAAGACGGTAGCGGCTCCATCTACGGTGCCCGTGCAGGTAACGGCGTAATCCTGGTGACCACCAAGCGCGGTGCCAATGCCAAAACCACAATTACAGTGAATTCTTCAGTGACTATGCAGAGCAACATCGTTACGACCCTCCCGGCTACTTCCCGCCAGAGAGCGCAGTATCAGAACGATGTCTATCTGAACAAGGGTGGCAATCCCAGTCGCGTCCCCTATTCTGAAGAAGATTTGGCTGCATACGACCTTGGCGAAGATCCCGCATACCTCAATTCTGACTGGTATCACGAAGTCATCCGTCAATATGCCCCGCAGCAGAATCACAATTTATCTATAAGTGGCGGTACCGATCGAATCAAATATTATGGCTACGCCGGATATAACCGTCAGGAACTTCAGTTCAAGCCGAACAGCGGCTATTACGACAGGTTCAATTTCCAGGCAAATTTCAGCGCTAAGGCAACTGACTATCTTACTGTAGGTATGAATATGCAGTATATGAAAGACTGCAAGAATTACCCCTCCGGCGGTGACTTGTATCAAGATGGCGTCAACTTCTGGCAAGGTATCATCTATTCTGCCGACCCCCGTTATCCGCTCTATCTTCCCGACAAAACCCTTCTCTCATACGCCAACATGCAGAACGGATCCCCGATCTGGGCGGTGAACATAGACAATAGCGGTTACTATCAGACCAATGGCAACCTCTTTAAGGTGAGTGGTTATGCCGAACTGGACATACCTTATGTTCCGGGACTTAAGGCCAAGGCCAACGTAATGTATAATTATGGCGCATCCGATCGTAAGTGGATGCACAAGAGAGGGCAGTTTTACACATACAACGAGGGTACCGACAAGTATTCATTCGCTGGCGGTTCGGTGGAACCAAGCAGCCTGACGATGAATAACAGCCTGTCAAGTACTATCGTTCAGCAATACTCACTGAACTACGACAACGATTTCGATTTGCATCACGTTTCGGCTCTGGCTATGTATGAAGCAACTCTGAGCCAGTATCGCAGCTACTGGACAAAACGTCAGGATTTCAACTCCACCATCATAGAGGAGATGGCTTCCGGCGATGAGGAGACAGCCCAGAATGGTTCCGGCAGCAGCAATTACGGTCGCAATTCCTTTATCGGCCGTTTGAACTACAGCTATGCAGAGAAGTATCTGTTCGAGGCCACTATCCGTGCAGATGCTTCTTCCCGTTTCGCCAAGGGTCACAGATGGGGTTATTTCCCCAGCGTATCTGCTGGTTGGAACATTGCCAAGGAAGAGTTTATGGCCGACAGTCCGTTCGATATGCTCAAACTGCGCGCAAGTATGGGTACAGCCGGTTATGATTCTGTGGCAGACTTCAACTTCCTGACTGGATACAGATATGATATGACATATACCTTCGGAGATACAATGTTCAACGGACTGGCTTCTACTGGCCTGCCCAACGAAGATCTGACCTGGGAGATTATGCGTATCTACAATGTGGGTCTTGATTTCTCACTCTGGGCACGCAAACTTTATGGCGAGGTGGATGTCTTCCAGCGTGACCGCACCGGCATCCCCGGCTATCGTAGCCAGAGTCTGCCGACCACATTCGGCGCGACCCTGCCGCAGGAGAACCTGAATGCTACCCGCACCCGCGGTTTTGAGGTGATGCTTGGTTCGGCCAACCGCATAGGTGATTTCTTCTACGATATCAGCGCCAACGTTTCCTACAACCGCACCAAATGGACCTATTACGATCAGGCAGAAGAGACGGATCCCGACCGCATTAGACTCTATGTGAACAAAGGTCAGTACACTGACCGACAAGTCGGTTATAAGACAGAGGGCCTTTTTGCAACTGACGAGGAAGTCGCCGCCTGGCCTTTCAGCTTCGATGACCTGAGCAACGATAATTCCACACTCAGGGCCGGTGATATTAAGTTTGCCGACACCAACGACGACGGCGTGATCAACTGGCGTGATCAGCAGATTATTGGAAAGGGCAGCACTCCCCACTGGATGGGCGGCCTTAACATCAATCTGGGCTGGAAAGGATTTGACGTCCAGGCACTTTTCCAAGGAGCCTGGGGCTATACCATAGGCTTGAGCTACGACAGCAATACATCCACATATTGCAACCTTTACTTCGACGCGCAACATAATGCCGACCCCAACGCACTGGTCGCACGTCCGGCAGGCGCAGTTCCCAACTGGTGGACAACGGATTTCTACTATCGCGACTGCGCTTATATCCGTCTTAAGAATCTGGCAGTAGGTTACACTATCCCCGAGAGGCTTACCAAGAAAGTCGGCATCACCAAGTTCCGCATCTATGCCGGCGGTATGAACCTCTTCACCCTGAGTAATATAAGCAAATACGGTGTTGACCCCGAGGCAACGGGTACCGTCGGATACTCATATCCCCAGCAGTACACTATGAGCCTCGGTTGCAACATTGTATTATAATCAAGGAGGAAAGGTTATGAAAAAGATATTATACATTTTTATTCTGGCAGCTCTTTTCTCGGCAGTTTCGTGTGCCGAATATCTTGAGCAGACACCGACAAACCAATATACCGACGCTCAGGTCTGGCAAGATGAGTTCCTCGTTGAGAGTCACTTGGCAGAACTCTATGCTATGAGCGTGTTTATGATTAATGATGCCCTGGCATCCTATGACGGGCCTTCGCCCAGCCCGCTTAATGTCGATTACGGCACCGGAGCAGGCTGGTCAACAAATCTTGGCGTATCAGCCCAGGGTGAAGGCCCCATCCACGCGACCACCATCGCCGACGAAGGCAAATACAGCGAGCGCGGAGCCCAGACCAACTACCACGGTACCAAACTATATGGTATTCATGAAAACAGCGGTTTTATGCGTTGGTGGAGCAACGGTTATTATCTCAACCGCCAGCTCAATCATATGATTGAAAGTATGGAGACATCCACTTTGGGTAAGGCTAAGGCATTTCAAGCAGAAGCCCGATTCCTGAGGGCATTCAACTATTTTGCAATGGTCAAGCGTTATGGCGGCGTGCCTCTGATTAAGACCGAGACCAAGATCGATGCAGACGAGAAGGAGGTTTACCCGCCACGTAACACGGAGAAGGAGTGCTACGATTTCATTATTCAGGAATGCCTTGACATTGCAGAATTGCTGGATCCAAATCCGACTACCGCTCACGCCAGCAAATGGGCGGCACTTGCCCTGGCTTCGCGTGCAGCCCTATATGCCGGCAGTATAGCCCAGTGGGGACAGGTCGATTTGGACGGTCTTGTCGGTATAGATGCCGACCCCAAGGAATATTATAACAAGGCAATAACAGCCTGCGAGGAGATTATGAAAAGTAGCGGGAAAGGGCTCTACAAAGGCAGTATGGGTAAGGGCTATGTCAAGAACCTGGAAGATATATTCCTGGTAAAGGACAACAACGAGGTCTTGCTCAGTAAACACCATCAAGGTATAGGCGGCGGAATTAATCTCTGGTCCTGGGATATTTGTATGTCTCCCAAGCCCAATGCATGGAGTGTTGGACAGTACGTGCATCCTTACTACGATTTTGTGGAGCAGTTTGACTTTGTGGACGGACGCACCGGCAAGATTGCCCGCAGCGTTCTGGAGTCCAGGTCCTGGACAATGGACGAACTCTGGGGCGACCGCGACCCTCGTCTTAGGGCGTGGACCTGGACCAATCGCTATCATTGGGCCGGTGCTTCCGGTTTCCCTTGGGGTGATGACACTGTAAGTATGTACCGAGGTATCCGGCTCCCGGACGGCAGTGACTATTATGACATTACCAAAAATGTCTATGAGGGAGTTCAGTGCTGGGGAGACCAGATGCAGGAGATGGCCACGGCCTCTCTCTATCATACCGGCTTCGGTGTGGCCAAGTATCTGGAACCAGGCAGCGATTGTATGACATGGTTCGTTTATTCTACAACGGATTATATCATATTCCGTTATGCAGAGATTTTGCTTAACTACGCTGAAGCCTGCTTTGAAGTGGGTCGCACGGGGGATGCATTAAATGCCATCAACCAGATTCGCAGCCGTGCAGGTGTTGCGGAACTTGGCAGTTTAACTCGCGATAAAATCCGCAAGGAACGCCTCTGCGAGCTCTGCTTCGAGAACCATCGCTATTGGGATTTGCGCCGATGGAGAATTGCAGAAGATGTACTGAACAAGCCTCACTGCGGCATTACTTATCTTCTGGACTGGGAATCATATCAGGCATCTATTCAAACCCAACTCGTGGATGGAAAAGAGATTAAAGTCCGTACTGCAGAGCCTCGTTTCTGGATTGAATTCGAGGACCAGATCGACAGTAAGACACAGGATCCCACATTCCTGAGCTACAATTATTACCTGCCTATAGGTGATGGCACAACGGCTGTCAACCCCAACCTTAAAGAAAATCCCGGATATTAATACAAACACTTTTATTCATATTCACCAACAAACAACTTAATCAACAAATCAAAATGAAAAAGTTTTTAGCAATTGCACTGATGCTCGCACTTGTTGTTGTGAGCTGCAAGAAACCCGAACCCGAAGTTAAGGATTCAATCAGCCTTAACACCACCAGTTGGACTGCTCCCTACGAGGGCGAGTCGCTGACTCTGACAGTTACTGCCAGCGGCGACTTCAAGGGTGAACCTGATGTAGCTTGGATCACAGTATCCGGTGCAAAAGTTACCGTGGCAGAGAATACTGCTTATGAGTCCCGCTCCGGCAAAGTGACATTCACTTGCGGAACTGCTTCTGCCGTTCTTACCGTGAACCAGGATGCTGCTCCCAAGCCCAAGGAGTACGATGAACTTATAGGTCCGGCAAACAGCTTCATCATTCCTGAAGCAGGCGACTACAAGTTCAATGCTACCGTGATGGGTAACGGCAACGCAGGTCTGCACTCTACATTTCCTATCACTTCTACGGCAATCAGCCCTGCAGGTGCAGCCCTGGTTTGGGAGGAAGTTGAAGGTCTTATCACCGATGTGAAGCTGCAGGATGGCTTTATCTGCTTCACTTGTGCCAATAAAGACGGCAACGCCGTTGTAGCAGCTACTGCTGCCGATGGAACAATTCTCTGGAGCTGGCACCTCTGGAGCGCAGAGGCTCCCAACGATGTAAACCTCGGTACATGGACACTTATGGACCGTAACCTGGGCGCTACTTTGGCAAGTGGCGAAGAAAGTTTCGGCCTGTATTACGAGTGGGGCCGCAAGGATCCTTTCTCAAGAGTTTTAGCATTTGATTCAGCATCTGGCGAGGGCTGGTATCACCCTGTAGTAGGTGGTGGTGACGATGAAGCAAATGCAGATATCCACTGCGTTGCTTATTCCGTGGCTCACCCCATCGAGTTTATTGCAAAGTCCAACCGCAATGACGACTGGCTCATCGAGCCCAACCAGCGTTATCTCTGGGGTTTAAACTGGGAAGTTGACGGCAATATCGATTTCCAGCCCTTCAAGAGCGTTTATGACCCTTGCCCCAAGGGCTATGCAGTGGCTACTCCCAACTGCTTCGCTGCCGGTGTCGGTTCTGCATCACGAAATAGCGACAATTCCTTCACAATCTTTGATGGTAAGATTTTCGTTCCTGCTGCTGGATTTGTCTACATCGGTGGATATGGTTGGTATGATGCCGACGGTGCCGGTTGGGGTGGCCTGTGGACATGCTCTACTTCGTGGGGTAACACAGAGAACGGCTTCAGATTGGCCGGCCATAATTTCGACCCTCGCGACAACAACGGTCGAGCCGCCGCACACCCGGTACGCTGCATGAAGTTCGCAGAATAATCACTTTTTTCAATGTTTATCAAGGAGGCCGGCATATCCGGCCGGCCTCCTTTTTATAAAAACACGGATATGAATAAATTGTTTTCGTTCGCAGTTGCATCGCTTGCTCTTATGGCGGTTTTGATTTGCAGCTGTGAAAAAGACCCGAAAGAGAATCCGGAGAAGGACACCCGCAGTGCGCTGGAGCGTTATTGGGCCGATGACTACACTGGAGAAATAGGTATCCAGCAAGGAGAATGCAACGTCAAAGGCGTCGTGGTGCCCCGTATGTATCTGGGTGGAAAACTGCTGTATGTGACAGGTATGAACTGTTATAACCTGTTCGTTCAGTGCCACGAATCCAACGGGATGAAGACCGAAAATATGGAGAAAACGGTGGAGACTCTTGTAAAGGAGCAGGTTCCCATTGTCCGTTTCAGCGGAAGCCCGTTTTATGCGAGTCAGTTCCACTTCTATCTGGACAATAAGCAGCAGTTCCTGGCCAATCTGGATTATCTCGCGACAATGTGCGACGAGGCCCATATACTTCTTATTCCATCCATCTTCTGGAATACCGGCTCCGTTCCCGACTATTACGGAGAATATCCCACGGCGTGGGGCGACCCCTCCAGCAAGACGTACGCCCATATGCTGAGCTACACTACCGACATTGTCAATACCCTCAAAGACCACAAATGCGTGGCGATGTGGGAGTTTGGAAACGAGTTCAATCTCGCTGCAGACATAGCCAGTGCGGGCTATCCGGACATACCGGCAAGAGTGGTGAGTACTGCCTACAAGGGTTTTGCCGACCTTATCAAGACCCTGGATCCACATGGGCGTGTGATAGCCAGCGGCAATAGCATTATGCGCAATGCGCAGTATCACTTGATGACCGGCCCCAGTTGGGATAATGACTCGTATGCACAGTATAAAGAAGTAACCGAAGTGTTCAATCCCGATCCTATGACCGGTATGTCGGAGCACGTTTACGAAGATGCCAGAGTCTTCTCCGACAAAGGTACCTTGAATCGCAGCGATCAGATTTCATATGCCAAACAGGTGGCTGCCGAACTGGGCAAGGTCTATTATGTCGGTGAATTTACCGGCCCCAAGACTGCCGGTGGCGATTCGTTGATGGTGCGCAGGCATTTCATCTCTTACTATGCGCAGCGCGTCCAGATTTCCCTTATGTGGAATTATGCCCTCAAGGGCGACATCGAGTGGAGTTTCAAGGCCGATACGCCTTATGGGCGAATGGCCTTCAACCTTATGCGTGAATACAACGAAAGATTCAAAACAGTAAAAGAATAGCACCATTATGAAACGGATATTGTTGCTGGCGGCTTTGCTGCTTTTCTCCGCGACGGGCTATTGCCACGTCGCAGAGGTTTCCCTTAATGGGAAATGGAGCCTGAAGTTCTTTCCTCAGCCTCCCGCTGCGGTTATGACGCCCGAGGAGGCCGCCGCCATTGACGGAACGACCATCGAGGCCACCGTGCCCGGCAACGTGGAGATAGACCTGGAAAAGGCCGGCCTTATAGCCGACCCTATGATTGGCAACAATATCTACACCCTTCGCAAATGGGAGGGATATCAGTGGTGCTTTAAAAAGACTTTTAAGGGGCCTGAAATCAAAGAGGGGCAGAGGGTAATCCTCTGCTTTGCGGGGCTCGATACATTTGCGGAGATATATCTCAACGGCGAGAAGGTGGGCAGTGCCGCCAATATGCTCATAGAGCACGAATACGACGTCACAAAACTGCTTCAGGCAGAAAACACCCTTGAGGTAATCATCCGCTCGTCTGTGCTGGAGGCCCAGAAATACTTTCTGGGCACCCTGAGCATAGGCAACTTCTCCAACGAAGAGAGTGCGTATGTGCGCCGTGCGCCCAGTACCTATGGCTGGGACATCATGCCCCGCCTTGTGAGCGCCGGTCTCTGGCGTGACGTCACACTCAAGATTGAAAATCCGGTGAGCATAATGGATGCCCACTGGATGACCTATGGGGTAGATGTGCCCGCACGCAAGGCAAACGTCTATCTCTATTTGCAGACCAGAATGCCCTTTGAGGCGTTTGACAATGTAAAGGTTAAGCTGACTTTGCTGCGCCGTGGCAAGATTGTGTTCGAGCAAGAGCACCTTATGCGCAAGGCGGCTGATTATCTGGATTTCATGTTGTATAATGTCGATTTCTGGTGGCCGCGTGGCTATGGCGAGCCGGCGCTTTATGAAGCGATTGTGCAGTTGGTCGACTGTAAGACAGGCGAAGTTTATGACACCGACAGCCGCCGCATTGGCATCAGGATGGTGGAGCTTGATTTGGACGACGTGAATCTTCCCGACAAGCCGGGCCGGTTCCAGTTTATTGTGAACGGCGTGCCTGTGTTTGCCAAGGGTACCAACTGGGTGCCGCTGGACGCCCTGCACAGCCGTGACGCAAGTCACTACGATAAGGCCGTGGGCCTGATGGCAGAGATGAACTGCAACATTGTGCGCTGCTGGGGCGGCAATGTATATGAAGACCACAAGTTCTTCGACCTGTGCGACGAAAACGGCATAATGGTTTGGCAGGATTTCGCAATGGGGTGCGGCAACTATTCCCAGCGCGACGACTTTGCCAAAATGATTGAGGAGGAGACCATAAGCGTGGTGCGCAAACTGCGCAGCCACCCGTCCCTGGTGCTCTGGAGCGGCAACAACGAAGATGACCAGAGTATGGTGTGGGGACGCCTGCACAATTTCAAGCTGGATCCCAACCGCGACCGTGTGTCCCGCGAGACCATTGCCCGCGTGGTATATGAAATGGACCCTACGCGGCCCTATCTGCCGTCTTCGCCCTATTACAGCCCGCGTATAGTGGAGCAGGGTAATGATGACAAGTTTCTGCCGGAGAACCATCTCTGGGGTCCGCGTGGCTATTACAAGGCAGATTATTATGTGAAGAATCCCAGCCAGTTCATAAGCGAAATAGGCTATCACGGCTGCCCCAATATGGAGACTTTGAAGAAGATGTTCACGCCCGAGTGTGTCAATCCCTGGCTAAATGGGGAACTCGGTATGTGGAACGACGAGTGGCAGACCAAGGCCAACCGCATCTACGACATCAAGTTCCAGGGCGGTCGCAACGACCTTATGACCAATCAGGTTAAAACCATTTTTGGGGGAATCCCCGCTAAACTTGAAGATTTTATTTTCGCCTCGCAGAGCGTTCAGGCAGAGGCGATGAAATATTTTGTGGAGCGCTGGCGCGGCGGCCGGCCCTATCGCACCGGCATCATCTGGTGGAACATCCGCGACGGATGGCCGCTGCTCTCCGATGCAATCAGTGATTATTACGGCGGCAAGAAGCGGGCGTTTTTCTATCTGCAGAATGTCCATCACGATGTCTGCTGCCTTATCACAGACGACGGCCCCAACAGTAAATATTATTATCTCAGGGCCGACAATCAGACTCTTAAAGATGCAGACGGAGAGGTTGAGGTGATAGATGTGGAAAGCGGCAAGACCATTTTCAACGGCAATTTCACTGCTGCCGCAAATACCGCCACCCTCATCAAGAAGATTCCCGCCAGAAAAGGGCAGGGGATGCTTCTGATAAGGTACAGGCTGGAAGGCGGAGACTTCGCCAACCATTATCTCTATGGCGAACCGCCGTATAATCTTGAAGACTATAGGAATTGGATAAATAAAACGGGTATATATGAAACCAGGTAAAATACTTGCCGGCAGTCTTATAGCTGCGTTGGCGCTGATGTCTGCCTCCTGCAATGGCAATCGTCAGAATAAACCGGATACCCCGGATGACTCCGGCGACAAAGGATACACCGTGGTCAAACCTGCAGAGGCGATGCCGGTCACGGTAGAGTCCATCGGTGCCGAGTTCGATCCCCATTTCTACGCCCAGAACGTGGTGGGAAGGCCGCTGGCCGGAACCAAGGCAGAGGATTTCAAGATAATTGAAGACCGGGTGACCCGTATGGGATTGCAGAAGTTCCGCGTGATGATCCAACCCCAGTGGTATGAACCTTACAACGACAACGCCGATCCGTTTGACACCGATATGGGGGCATTCAAATGGAACACCGTGGAGATGCAGTCGCTGTATCAGGTTTTGGACCTGGCTCAGAAAAACAATATGAGCGTGTGCCTGGCCATCTGGGGGTGCACCCGCTACGTAAAAATGATAGAAGAGGAGTACTCAGATGTCACAACCTGCTTTATGTGCGACTGGGATGCCAACAAAAACTGGATGTGCCCGCCTAAGGACAACAATGAGTTCGGGGAGAACTTTGCCGCGCTGGTCAAGTATCTGATAGAGGAGAAGGGTTATACCTGCGTAAACGAAGTGACTCCCTTCAACGAGCCGGGCGGAGATATCATAGCCCCCGATGGCTATATGGAGGTCTGCCGCGCATTGGACAAACAATTCCGCCGTCTGGGTGTCAGAGATAAAGTCCGGTTCAATCTTGCCGACAATATCGATACCCATCAGTATTATCTTCAGGCCTGTGCAGACCAGCTCAAGGGTATCGCCGATATATTCAACAGCCACACATACATTTTTGGCTATGCAACTCCCAATTCTGAGATAGAAGAGTGGGAGAGGAACAATGTTGCCATTTCTAAGGTGGCCGGTCTCAAACACATAGTTGGCGAATTCGGCAGCAATCAGTGCGTGGGCGCTTCCCGCCAGAGGGATATAGATGAATACGAGCGTGGCGTACTCATCACCCGCCTTGCATTGAACTTTTTCAACTCAGGTGCCTGCGGCATCAGTTACTGGAGCCTGATAGACCAGTACTATGGCGCAGATGCCCCCTACGAGCAGATGCAGCAGCTGGGCCTGTGGCGCTCTGTCAAAAATGAATACGCACAGGATACAACTTTCTCACGCATCAAATGCGACTATGAGTGTCGCCCTCAGTATTATGCATATTCACTGCTCTCGAGCCGCGTAAGGCCCGGTGCCGAGATACATCCCCTTGAAGTCGGCCGCGAATTAGCTGCCGGCACCGCATTCAAGAATACCGACGGCAAATGGGTTTATGTCATCGCCAATCAAGATAAGAGAAAGCTTCAGCTAAAGATAGAGAATGACGCGCAAGGCGAGTTTGACCTAATCAGCTATGAAGAGGGCAAACTTCCCGACGATGGCTCTCTGATTGCACCTGGCGGTAGCGCTGATGTTTCCGACGGCGGGCTCAAAGTTATAATTCCTGCCAAAAGTGTAGTTTATTGTTGCCAGAAGTAGCTGTTATGAAAAGGATCGTACTGCTGTTTGCCTTTGTTGCCGCCATTTCCTGCGCTTGTGACCCCAACCCAAACTTTGAGCCGGAGGACAAGCCGGTCAACATATATGGCAACAAGATCATCATAGATGCCACGCAGCGGGGTGATGTGCTGCCCAATATCGTGGATAACGTCAACGTGTGGGAGATGAGCAAACTGTATTATCACCCTAAAATAAATGAAGAGGCCAACGTGTTTGAGTTTGTGCGCTACGTGCAGTTCATGCAGTGCACCGGAGGCAGCACAGAAAGGGATCTGTTCCGCAGGCCTGCCGACCGCAATGTGCTGGACGACTATGCCTTTGAACCGCTGATTACCAACTGCCGCGGTGTGCTGGTGATGGGCGCCAAGCCACATCTTAAGTTGGGCAGCGTGCCTTTGAAACTTACAACGGACCCCGTGACCGGTACTTTCGGTACCAATATGTATCCGCCGGATGATTATAATCAGTATTACACATACATCAAGGCCGTGATTCAGGCGCTTGTAGATGAGTTTGGGCTGGAAGAGGTCCGCACCTGGCGCTTTGGCTGTATGACCGAATATGAGAATTACGACTGGTTCAAGGCCAAGAGCGGAAAGGGTAGCGACAGCTGCGAGGCATATTGCAAGCTGTATGACTACACGGTGCAGGCGCTGGTGGATGTGCTTGGCCCTGACGTTTTCGTGGGTGCCCACAGTATGACGGTCACCGAGGGTGGCTGGGACGAGGCCAAATTCATAGAGCATTGCGCCTCCGGCACCAACTATGCCAACGGCGGCAAGGGGACGCCCATCAAATTTCTGTCGGCATCGTTCTACGATTATTGCCCCGGCACATTCACCTCCGGCCACGATTTGCCCGGTACCATCAAGGTTTTGAAGGATGCGGCTGCGAAGGCCGGCCTTAGCGGGTTGATTTTCGGCATCGACGAGGGGCGCATTCTGAGTGGCCTTCGCGCCGGCCAGTCCAGCAGGGATCTCTACAACAGAACTACCGGCTACACCTGGCAAGCGGCATATGACGCCCGCCTGTTCAAGCAGGGCATTGACAATGGTCTGGACTATTTCTCCACCTGGAATTTCCTCACCGGTGGCAATGTCTACGGATATCCCATCATAAGCTATCACGTGGCCCGGAATATTGCCAAGTTCGAAGGGATGAACAGGGCCAAGACGGATGTCTCAATAGAGGCGCTGGATGATTCAGAAGTTGATTGCCTGGCCGCTACCGACGGCAGTACGGTCAGGGTTATGGTTTATAATTTCAAGAACACCTTGAAGTATTCAAGGCGATTCAATTATGGTATGCAGATTAAGTTGCCGTTCGACGCTAAGAAGGTTCAGATTACGCGGTATCTGGTGAGCGACGACTGCAACTTCTTTGATGATTGGTTGGCGGACTGGGAGGAGTTGGGCATTTCGGAGTCCGACTTCTCCTGGAGCCCGGATGATCCACTGGTGGATATGGCTGTGACACTCAGCAACTCTGCCGCCATCCGTCAGTATAAAACCAAGAGGGACAAATACATAGAGTGCTCGCGCCTGACACCCGTGACCGAGGAGGCCGATGTGTCCAAGGGCGTGCTCACTCTTGGGGCCGAGAAGATTGAGGCGAACAACGTGCTGTTCCTGGAAATCAAACCTCTATGAAACGAATAATCACAATTGCGGCAGCCTTGGCGCTGTCGCTTTTTGCCTTTGGCGGCGAGGTGCTGAACCTTTCCGGAGAGTGGCGGCTGGATGTTGCCGGTAAAGATGCACCGCGCAATCTGGCTGTTACGGTGCCGGGCGATGTCCATTCTGCGCTGCTGGAGGCGGGCTTGATAGAGGATCCTTATTACGCCTTCAACGAGCTGGACAATCTCTGGGTAGGGCGCGAGGATTGGGTTTTCAGCCTGACATTTGTGGTGGATGCGTCTTTCCTGGCTCACGAGGCCATTTATCTGCGTGCAGAGGATGTGGATACATTCTGCGACATAACTATAAACGGGCATAAGGTGGGCAGCACCACCAACCGCTTCCGCCGCTGGGAGTGGGATGTGAAGCCCTATCTGGTGGCGGGGGAGAATGTGATTGAAGGATATTTCCACAGTGCCGAAAAAGTCAGCGAGGCCTTTGCCACCGAGTATGGCTATCCTATGCCGATGTCGGAGGTGGGACTTGTGCCCAGCATCAACACCATACGCAAACCCGCCTGCCACGGCGGCTGGGACTGGGGTCCTTGCCAGATGGTGACGGGCTTTGCCGGAGGGGTGGAACTGATTGCCGTGGATGCCGCCCGCATAGATTATGTCTATTGCGACCAGGATTTCTCCCGCAAGGGGAGGGTGAACGTCAAGGTAAATGTCCAACTGACATCGCCTGCCGGAGGTTCACCTGTCGTTTCGGCATCATTCGCCGGCCAGAAAAAGAGCCGCCGGGTAAAGCTTGCTCCCGGCAGCAATATCGTCTCGTTCGATTTCACTGTGCGCAAGCCACGCCTTTGGTGGCCCAACGGAATGGGGGAGCAGTATCTGTATCCCCTGGAGGTCACTGCCGACGGGCAGAATCTGGCCCGTAAGATTGGCCTTCGCAAGGTGGAGGTGGTGAGCCATCCCGACACCGTGTATGGCAAAGAGGGAATGTGTATGACCTTCCGCATCAACGGCCGCGATATGTTTGCCAAAGGGGCCGACTGGGTGCCCTGCGAGCTGTTTGAGAGCCGGCAGACCTGCGAGCGCTATGCCGATGTGCTCACCAGCGCCCGCGACGCCAATATGAATATGCTGCGCCACTGGGGCGGCGGTCAGTTTGAGAAAGAGGAATTCTACAATATCTGCGACTCGCTGGGCCTGATGCTATGGCACGACTTTATGTTCTCCTGCGCCATCTATCCGGCCGACAAGCGCTTCCTGGACGAGGTGGAGGCGGAACTGAATCACCAGATACGCCGTCTGCGCGACCACAGTTGCATAGCGATGTGGTGCGGCGACAACGAGTGTGTGGGCGCGCTGGGCTGGTGGGAAGTGACCCGCAACAACCGTGACTTCTACACTTCCCGGCTGGACACATTGATCAAGCTGCGCGGTCGTATTGTGGCCGAGGCCGATCCGGGTCGTGTGTATTGGCCCAGCTCGCCCTGCGCCGGCCCGGGCGACTACACCACCGACAATTGGAAAGAAGATACCAAGGGCGATATGCACCTCTGGTCGGTGTCCAAATTTGCCGGCCCGATGGAGGATTATTACAAGGTGAAGCCGCGCTTCTGCTCTGAAATCGGTCATTCTTCATTCCCCAGATACGATCTGGTCGCAAAGTATTCGTCGCCGTCACAGGCAAATCCCTGGTCGCCGGAATTCGAGCATCACGTGAAAGAGGTCACCGATGGCCGACGCGGCAACCAGATTATTATGGACCGGCTGCGCCTGCATTTCAACTTCCCGACCCGTATGGAAGACCTGTGCTATCTCTCGCAGGCAGAGCAGGCGATGGGGCTTGAGACCTGTTCGCAGTACTGGCGCACTCTGGAGCCCAACTGTATGGGCGTCATCTACTGGCAGCTGAATGATATTTGGCCAGGAACTTCTTGGGCGTCAGTTGAATATGACGGCAAATGGAAACAGAGCCACTATCACGCAAAGCGGTTCTTCGCGCCCGAAATCATCACCGCCGTGCCTTCTGATAAGGATGGCAGTTTGGGCGTGTGGGTAGTGAATGACACCGGCGGCGAAAAGAGTTATAACGCTGTCTTGCGGCTGTGGTCCTTTGGCGGCGATGTCATTTGGGAAAAGGCGGTTCCGGTGAGCGTCGGCGCAGATTCTTCTATCAGCGCAGCGGAATTTTCACTGGACGAGTTTGGCTCGGCGGCTGAGCGTAAGAGCCGCTTCCTGGAGCTTTCGCTGGAATGCTCCGGAAAGCAGGTGGCCTACAACACCTGGCTGTTCAATGAATTCAAGAATTGCCCGCTGGAGAAGGCTACGGTAAGCTGCACGCCGGCCGAAAGTGACGGCCGCTGGACGGTGACTCTCACCGCCGACAAACCCGCATTCTTCACCTGGGTGGCCGTGGGCGACATCCCCGGCGAGTTCAACGACAACAGCTTCACTCTCTATCCCGGCCGCCCTGTAGAATTGGTCTTCACCCCCAAAAACGGGTTTGACGACTTCGAAAAATTCGTATCTTCGCTATCGGTTACGCACTTGAGCGCAACATATTTGCAATGAAATCTCTGATTCAGAACAGTCTTGACGAGCATCTGCGCGTGGCACAGGCTTTTGTGGGCGATGCTGCTACGGTGGTAAATATTGATAAGGCGGCGCGGCTGATTGCCGATTCCATTAAGGCGGGGGGCAAGGTGCTCACCTGCGGCAACGGCGGCAGTCTGTGCGACGCCACCCATTTTGCCGAAGAACTCACCGGCCGCTTCCGCGACAGCCGCGGCCCGCTGCCGGCAATGGCCATAAACGATCCGGCGCACATCTCCTGCACCACAAACGACTATTCTTTCGAGAAGATTTTCTCGCGAGTAGTGGAGGCTTTGGGCCGTCCGGGAGATGTTTTGTGCGGCTTTTCTACCAGCGGCACCTCCAAGAATGTGGTGGAGGCTGCCCGCGTGGCCCGCGAGAAGGGGATGAAGGTGGTAGGCTTTACCCGCGCCGGCAACAATCCTCTTGCGGCCCTTTCGGATGCCGTGATTGCCGTGCCGCACGAGGGCTACAGCGACCGCATACAGGAGATGCACATCACCGCCGTGCACATCATCATAGAGGCGGTGGAGCAATTGGTTAAATAGGCTTTACTATGGATAGAAGGAGTTTTGTCAAGGCCGGTCTGGCTGCAAGTGCGGCCGTGGCTGCAACATCGGTTTTGGGCACATCTTGCGCTCCGGCAGTGCCGGGCAGGAACATCAAGGCCAAAAGGGTAATCATCTTCACTTTCGACGGTATCCGCGTGGACGGCCTCGCCCAGGCCAGTACTCCCAATATCGACTCGCTGATAGCTTCCGGCAGCGCTTCGTTTACAACCCGCGACGTGATGCCTTCTATCACGATGCCCAACTATACCAGCCATATGTGCGGCGCGGGCCCGGAGGTGCACGGCGTGGTGAACAACGACTGGACGCTGGAAAACCACTCGCTGCCGGCCATTGAGACCGACGAGGACGGGTATTTCCCTTCGGTGTTCAAAGTGCTGCACGACGCCGGCATCAAGACCGGCTATTACTGGAACTGGCCGCCGCTGATATATCCCATAAACCAGAAGTGGCTTAGCGACAAGCTTATGGCAGAGGATGAAGAGTATAATGTGCTGTGCGACAGGGCGATGGAGTTTATCGGCGCCAACCGTGGCGAGAGGATGTTCGTCTTTCTGTACAATCTTCACACCGACCACGTGGGCCATATGCATAACTGGATGTCGCCGGAGTATATCCAGTCCATAGAAGAGGGCGACGTGCAGGTGGGTCGCGTAATTGAGTTCCTGAAGAAGGAAGGGCTGTTCGAAGATTCTCACCTGATGTTTATCTCCGACCACGGCGGAATAGGCAACGGCCACGGTGGCACCACGCCGGAAGAGATGACCGTCCCGTGGGTCATCTCCGGCCCCGGCATCAAACAGGGCTTCACGATAGAGGAACCCAATAACACCGTGAACACGGCTTCTACCGTCTTGCGCCTATTCGGCCTGGACCAGCCCCTCAGCTGGACCGGCGAAGTCCCCGAGAGCATCTTCGAGTAGCTTTTGCTATCTCGCGAAGGGCAGATGCCTACGCTTGAAGGTTTTGCTCCCTGACGCTCAGTCGGTCCCCTCCTTCGCTAACGCCGGTCGCAAATCCTTTCAAGCATCCGGCTGCTATCTGCCCTTCGCAGCTAAGCAGCCACGCCTTGCGTTCAATGCCGGCTGAGAAGCCTCCGATTGAACCGTCTGCGGCAATCACTCTGTGACAGGGGATTATTATGGGAATGGGGTTGTGCCCCACGGCACCGCCTATTGCCTGCGCACTCATCTTATCCTTCCCCAGCTTAGAGGCTATTATGCTCGCCAGAGTCCCGTATGAGGTCGTTTCTCCATAGGGGATGGCCAGCAACAGGTCCCACACCTCTTTGCGGAAGGGTGTGCCCTCCGGCGCCAGCTGCGGCAGGAATCCCGGGTCGCGCCCGGCGAAATAGATGTCCAGCCACCGGCAGGTGTCGGCAAAGACCGGCAGAGCAGCATCCCCGCAGTCCCTTACCTGACTTATACCGTGAAGCGCCTGCCCGCCAAACCTCAGTCCGGTGAGCGAGCGCCCGTCACTGACCAGGGTCAGGTCTCCCATCGGTGAACCGTATCGAAAGGTAAAAACCATATTCCAAAATTAAGGAATTATTGTTTCCTTTGCGCTATGGGTAAGAAATTCATTCTATTGGTATGTGGTGTGGCATTTTTGATGGCCTCGTCTTGCAACAAAGAGGATAAGCTCAAGCTGGAACAGTTGCAGCAGGAGCTGGAAGGTCTTCAGCAACAGTCACTGCCCGGAGTCCCGCCGGAGTCCGACGTCACAATACCGGACGATACCCAGTTCGCCATCACCTTGGATAAGGCCGGCTACGGAATAGATGCCGGCGGCAGCGTCAGCATAGCATATTCCCTGCCCGAGGCTGCCACCGTGGAGGTCAGCACCAAGGATGGCTGGAGCGCCACTGTAAGCGCCTCAGGTCAGAAGGAGGGTGAGATTGTGGTGACAGCCCCCGATCCGGCATCGCCCACCGATATAGTGGTCAAGGCTGTTGCCGCCGACGGCCGCCAGACCGCCGCCACTCTTCCCGTGATTGTCCGAGACCCCTATACCGACGCTACCAGGACCAGTGTGGCTGCTATGGGCTACTACTGTTTTAATACGCAGATGGCTACCGACTACCACTTCAGCAAGATGGCTGAGTGCGGAATGGATATGCTCACGATAGAGTCATCGGACAACTGGCAGGAGCAGCTGGACCTCGCCCATAAGCACGGAATGAAGGGCGTCCTGTTTGTCAACGGCCCCGCGGGAGATTATTACAGGGATCATTCAGATACCAAGTTGAGCGACATAATTGCCATAGCCAAGAATCACCCGGCCCTGGCCGGCTATCAGATTTTTGACGAGCCGCACCTGAAATACCTGAACCAGATGAAGGTAGAGAAGGCCAGGGTGGAGGAGCTGGATCCCAACCCTGCGCATCCCGTGTACGTTAATATGGGCCCCAGCAATGCGTCAGAAGAAACATACGGTGTGAAAGAGTTTGAAGATTATGTTGAGATTCTTGTCTCCGAACTGGACCTGAAGTTTATCACCTTTGACCAGTATCCGGTGTATGAGGGATATCTTGATCCGTCCTGGCCCAGGACGTGGGACATAATTTTCGCTGCGGCCAAACGTCACAACATTCCTGTCTGGGCGTTCACGCTCTGCTGCTGGGAATGGTTCAGGGAAACTCCTAACCTGGAGAACATCCGCCTTCAGTGCAATATCAATCTGGCATACGGCGCCCAAGTAAACCAGTTCTTCGTTTACCGCGCAACCAGCGGTACTAACTTTGCCCCTCTGATGAACGACGGCTCATACACTGCCGCATATGATTATTGCAGGGACTACTGCCGCGAAATGCACAACCGCGGTTATGTGTTTGCCGGCTGCAATGTGAAGCAGCTGCGAAGCAATATCTTCTTTGGAAACTACCTCCAGACTTTCAGCAAGGCCGACCTGCCTCCTCAGATAAAGGATATGAAGATAGGCGGCGAGGCTCTGGTATCGCTCATAGAGAATAAGGGAAATGAATATGTGGTTGTGGTTAACGGTAGCTGGCAGAATCACTGCACCATTGACGCCGAATTTGACGCAATGGTCTATTCCATTGACCACGACGGCGTGTTTACAGAGCATCAGGGCGGCTCAAAGGCCTCTTTTGACCTTGAGGGCGGCGATATGATGGTGTTTAAGTATCGTTAAAAAATGAAACGAAACGTCTTATTTCTTCTGACGGCAACGCGGCGGTATCATTCCTGACAAACAACGGCAACGAATATGTGGTTATCTGCAACAAGTCCTGGCAGGAAAAGCTGCCGGTTGATGTGACCTTCACCAGGAATGTCTATACGATAGACCGCGACGGCGTCTTTGCCGTTCAGCAGCCGGGCAAATCCACTTTCACCATAGACGAAGGCGATATGCTGGTCATAAAATGGCGCTGATATACCATTTTCCCGTTAACTTTCGGTGTGTTTTGAATTTATTCAAAAAGCGACTACCTTCGCGCGATTAAGTCACTTTTTGAAAGGATGAAACTGAAACTACTACCAATCATTGCGGTTTGCGCTCTGCTTACAGCCTCGTGTGCTAACTATAAGTCACAGATAGAAGAGCTTCAGGGCGAGATTGACAAGACCACGGAGGTCCTCTCCGGGCTGGATGCTGTCTCTGCAAATCTGGGCGCCTTGAGAAATCTCCTGGCGTTTGCCGAGGCCGGCGATTTCATAGAGAACGTAGTTCCCGGTGGGAACGGTGTCACTTTTACATTCAAGAATAACGGCAGCGTCACTGTAGGTGGAAACACTGCCGGCATATCTGTGGATAGTGCCGACGGCGGTTACTACTGGACGCTGGACGGCGCACCGCTAAAGGATGCCTCCGGAGCCAATGCAAAGGTGTCAGTATCACCCAAATTCCACTCCAAGGACGGTAAACCGCAGGTCAGCACCGACTCCGGCAAGACCTGGAAAGACATTGCCGCTGACGGCGAGCCCGTCATCAAGAAGGTAGAAGAAGAGGCCGGCTGTTTCAGGGTTACGCTGCTGGGCGGCGCCGAGCTGGTATTGCCCAAAGAGTCCCTGATGGAGGTTATGATAAGCGGCGATGCCAGCACCATCCCCACGCAGTCCAGAGTCATCCTGGATTATTACATCACCGGCGGCTCCGGCGAGTATACGGTGGCCACCAGCCAGCCGGGCGGGTGGTCTCCCAGAATCATTAAGGAGAATGCCTTCAAGGGGCAGATAGTGTTTGTTGTGAGCGGCACCCCCGACTCTGACGAAGTGGTGGTGTATGTGAGCGACGACGCCGGCCATATGAAGGCGACCGTGCTGGACCTTTCTACCCTTGTCCCGGACCAGAATTTCCCCCAGTTGCATCCCTCTTACGACGCATACAATGTAGGCTGCGACGGCGGCACCGTGGAGGTCTTGCTCAACACCAATCTTGAATATGAGATTGATGCTGAGTCCGCTTCCTGGCTCACGCTGGTGAGTCCCAAGGCCGTCCGCCAGGACAAGATTATCTTCAGCGCCACGGCAAATGACGCGGTGGAGATGCGCTCTGCAAGGGTCACTTTCACCTCAGGTGCATATTCAAGAGTAGTGATGATTTGCCAGGACGGCCGCAGGCCTTCTGTGGGCACGAATCTCAGCGAAAACGGCACTGCCAACTGCTATATTGTCCCCGCCGCAGGGGATTACTGTTTTGACGCCACCGTCATCGGCAACGGTCGGCAGGGCATAATCGCAGACGCCGGTTTCCACACAGAAACTGTAGAGATACAGCCGGCAGAAGTGGAGATAATGACCGAATTTGACGAGGATGTCACCCTTATCGAGGATCTGCGGCTGGAAGACGGCAAGATCTACTTCCACGCCACCGGAAACAAGGGCAATCTGACCCTGGTCGTCTTTGACGAAGAGGGCAGAGTGCTCTGGAGCTGGCATCTCTGGTTCACCGACATTCCCCTGGAGAAAGCCCACACCAACGATAACGGCAAGCAGTTTATACTCCAGTACCGTAATCTGAGTGCC
>JAEETP010000106.1 GCA_016290415.1 Bacteroidales bacterium | reverse complement strand
TCATAGGCCAGCAGGCCGTAGAGCAGGCCGCCCATAAAGGAATCGCCGCCGCCCACGCGGTCCACGATGTGGGTGATATCGTAGCGACGGCTCTGCCAGAGAGTGGAACCGTCGTAGAGTACGCCGCCCCAGGTGTTGTGGTTGGCGTTGATACTCCCGCGCAGGGTCACAGCCACCTTCTTGCAGCGGGGGAACCTGGCCATAAGCTGCTGCCCTACGCTGATGAAAATGTTCTGGTCTATCTCGCCGCCAGTTTTCTCTGCGTCGAAGCCTTCGGGCTTGATGCCGAACTCTTTCTCGGCATCCTCTTCGTTGCCAAGAATCAGGTCGCAGCCGGCCACCAGGTCGGGCATAACTTCAGAGGCGCTCTTGCCATATTTCCAGAGTTTCTTGCGATAGTTCAAATCGCAGGAGACCTTCACGCCCATCTCGTTGGCCACTTTGATGGCCTCCAGGCAGGCGTCCGCCGCACCCTGGCTAAGAGCGGGAGTGATGCCGGTCCAGTGGAACCAGTCGGCACCCTGGAGCACCTTATGCCAGTCCACCATACCGGGCTGAATCTCGCTGATGGCAGAGTGGGCACGGTCGTACACCACCTTGCTGCCGCGTGCCACGGCGCCGGTCTCCAGATAATAGATGCCGACGCGGTCGCCGCCGTATACTATATCGTCTGTATTCACACCCAGGCCGCGGAGCTCTGCGGTGCACATATCGGCTATGTCATTCTTGGGAAGGCGGGTCACAAAGTGTGCGTCCACGCCATAATTTGCCAGCGACACGGCCACATTGGCCTCGCCGCCGCCAAAGGTGGCGTCAAACTGATGTGCCTGGCCAAAACGCAGATAGCCGGGGGTAGAGAGGCGAAGCATCACCTCGCCGAATGTTACAACTTTTGCCATAGGTTATCTTAAATCTTTTGTTTCACACCAGTCCATATCGTTGTAGTCGTCGTTTTCGCCGCACATACCCCAGATGAAAGTGTAGTTGCGGGTAGCGCAGGCGCTGTGGATGCTCCACTGGGGCGAGATCACCGCCTCCTCGTTGTGCATCCAGATGTGGCGGGTCTGCTGCGGCTCGCCCATAAAGTGGCACACGGCGGCATCTTCGGGCACCTCAAAGTAGAAATAAACCTCCATACGGCGGTCGTGGGTGTGGGCCGGCATAGTGTTCCAGGTGCTGCCCGGAGCCAGTTCGGTCATACCCATCTGCAGCTGGCAGCACGGCACTACTTCCTTGACCAGCAGGCGGTTGATGGTGCGCTCGTTGCTCTCTTCCAGACTCCCGAGATGCATCACCACTGCGTCTTTTTTGCTGACCTGCTTCACGCCGGTCTGGCTGTGAGCCGTTGCGCTGCAGAAATAGAAGTGAGCGGGGTGCGCGGGGTCAACGCTCTTGAAAGTGACGTGGCGGTTGCCGCGTCCCACATAGAGCGCCTCTTTGAAGGGAATCCTGAAAGACTCCTCCCCCACCTGCACGATGCCTTCGCCGCCGACATTGATGATGCCCAGCTCGCGGCGCTGGGTGAAAAAGTCGGCCCGCAGCACCTCGGGGGCGCTTAGCAGCAAATCTTCCTTTACCGGCACCGCGCCGCCGCAGATTATGCGGTCGAACATAGAATAGACCATATTGATTTCGTCGGCCACCATCAGGTTTTCTACCAGATATTCGCTGCGGAGCCGCTCTGTATCGTATTGTTTGGCATCTATATTACTGGATGCCTGACGAACTTGACAATTGAGTTTCATAAGTTATTTGGGTTGTTTACCAATGTATGCAAGTATTCCTCCGTCTACATAGAGGATGTGGCCGTTCACGGCATCCGATGCGTGGCTGGCCAGGAACACCGCCGGGCCTGCCAGTTCATCGGGGTCCAGCCAGCGTCCCGCCGGCGTTTTGGCGCAGATGAAACTGTCAAAGGGGTGCCGGCTGCCGTCGGGCTGCCTTTCGCGCAGCGGAGCGGTCTGGGGCGTGGCTATATAGCCGGGGCCCAGGCCGTTGCACTGGATGTTGTATTCGCCGTATTCAGAGCAGATGTTGCGGGTCAGCATCTTCAATCCACCCTTGGCGGCGGCGTAGGCGCTCACAGTCTCGCGGCCCAGCTCGCTCATCATAGAGCAGATATTAATGATCTTACCCTCACGGCGCTCCATCATCTCCGGAACTACCGCCGCAGAGCAGATGTACGGACCCACCAGGTCCACGTCTATCACCTGCTGGAATTGGGCGCGGCTCATCTCGTGCATAGGGATGCGCTTGATGATGCCGGCGTTGTTTACCAGGATGTGGATGGGGCCGACCTCGGCGTGGATCTTCTCTACCAAGGCCTTGACGGCCGTCTCGTCGGTGACGTCGCACACATAGCCGTGCACATTCTCTATGCCCGCCTCGCGGTAGGCCTCGAGACCATTCTGCATAGAGGCTTCGTTGCTGGTGTTGAAAATGATGTTGTCGATACCGGCCTCAACAAAAGCCTTTGCTATGGCGAAGCCGATGCCGTAGGCGGCGCCGGTGACCCAGGCATTGCGCCCTTTGAGAGAAAACATCCCGTTCATATTACTGCTCGTCTACAATTTTAAACCAGTCGCTGGCGCGCTTTACATCTCCTTTTGACCAGCAGGAACCCACTTTGTAGCGCACAGGCTCGCCACTGCCGGCGGCCTTGAGCAGCAGGGAGTGGCTGCGGTCTGTAGGGAAGATGCGCATCTGCGCCTCGGGCATCACCACGGCCACGCCCAGCTTGCCGTCCTCTTTCTCTACGCTCTGGTCAGAAGCTGCCTCCCAGATGGCCAGGCGGTCGGTCATATTGTGCTCAACCTCTATGGTTCCAAGATTCTGGTGGCGGGTATAACCGGCCGCGATAATCAGCGCCGGAACACCGGAGAAGGTGTATACATCCTCCACATCAATGAAATAGGAATCGGCCGCTACAGTAACCTTCTTTTCCAGGGATACCAGAATTGCAGAATCGGCCTCCCACTGGGGATACGACAAGGTGAAGACCACCGTGTCGGGGCCGTGATATTCCACGCTGCTGGCGCGGTAGTTGGTGGAGGGATAGCACAGCCGCCCGTTGATAAACGGAGCCGAAGCGCCGCCGCCCAGCGAAACCGCCACCTTGTAGCAGTCTTTGCCGCCGTGGTTGTGATGATAATACTCGGGGTCTTTCTGCGCCCCCTTGTACCATTTGTCGGCCACCAGCTTGCCGGGCATCTTGACCCAGATGTCCAGGCCGGGCGAGGTGGGATTGCCCTCCAGCGCCTCGCCGTAGAAACGGCCCGCTATCAGGTTGTTTTCAAACACAAAATCGTCGGCACGCTCGGGCACGGCACGGGCCATAACCCTGGCTTCAGGCTTGCAGCCGGTCGCCATCAACGCGGCAAACGCAAAAAAGAGGAAGAAGCGTTTCATTTATTTCAAAACTATCGGTTTATACTTGGGAACCAGCGACTTCATAAGGATCCACGCCAGAAGGTAGGCGATGCCGCAGAAGCAGAACATCACAAAGTAGCCGGCCGGCTTGCCGCTGAAGCCCAGGAACTGGAACGCTTCGCCGGCATTTTCGGCATAGGTAAACAGGTTACCGGCCACTTTCTGGATAATCATAGAGCCCACGCCGCCCGCCATTGCACCGATGCCGGTGATGGTGGCGATGGTGCTCTTGGGGAACATATCGCCCACGGTAGAGAATAGGTTGGCGCTCCAGGCCTGATGGCCCGCTGCCGCCAGGCCTATCAGGATGGCCGGCCACCAGGGGGAGTTGAAATGCACGCCCAGAGGCTGTGCAAACAGCGCCGCCAGAGGGAAGAAGGCGAAGATGAGCATAGCCAGCATACGGCCGGCATAGGGGTTCATCCCCTTCTTGTCCACAAAAATCTTGGGCAGATAACCGCCGCCGATTGACACCACGGTCACTATCAGATAGAGGGTGAAAATCAGTGCCTGGCCCAGGCCGCTGGTGGCGGGGGCGTGGAACTGGTTGCTGAAGTAGCTCGGAGCCCAGAACAGGAAGAACCACCAGACGCCGTCGGTGAAAAACTTGCCCACAATGAAGCTCCAGGTCTGACGGTATTTGAAGCACTGCAGGAAGGGTATCGCCTTCTCCTTTGCAGCAGCTTCGGCCGCAGCAGCCTTCTCGGCAGCCTCTTCGGCGTCGTCCTGATGGATATATTCCAGCTCGGCGGCATTCACCTTCTTACTGTTCTCGGGCTTGTCGTACATAAAGGCCCAGAAGAACATCCAGATGAAGCCCAGACCGCCGATGATGATGAAGGCCATCTCCCAGCCGAGCTTCACGGCCAGCGGCGGAATTACCAGCGGCGCTGCCAGAGCACCTACAGATGCGCCTGCATTGAAAATGGAAGTGGCGAAGGCGCGGTCTTTCTTGGGGAAATATTCAGCCGTGACCTTGATGGCGGCGGGGAAGTTGCCCGCCTCGCCCAGCGCCAATATGCCGCGACACAGCAGGAACAGATATACCGACGTAGTGGAGACAGCCAGGGCAATCTTGCTGCCCGCCTCAACGGCACGCATAGCCGCTACGCTGTCCAGACCCACGATACCGGCGGTTGCCCAGCCGCACAGAGCGTGCAGGCAGGCGCCTGCGCTCCACACGCCAATCGCAATCAGATATCCCTTCTTGGTCCCCATCCAGTCCACAAACTTGCCCGCAAACAGGCAGCAGATGGCATAGAAGATAGAGAAGAAGCTGGTGATGGTGCCGTAGTTGGCGTCGGTCCAGTGGAATTCGGGCTTGATGAACTCCTCGTAGGTGAGCGAAAGCACCTGACGGTCCAGATAGTTCACCGTGGTGGCCACAAACAGCAGGCTGCATATCCACCAGCGCCAGTTGGTCATAAGTTTCTTTTGAGTGTCCATATCTTGCTTTTTACATTATACTTTTCACGGCTGCGCGCATACCCTCTTTCTGGATAAGCGCGAGATCGGCAGTAAGCGCTTCGGTAAGGCCGGGGATGGCGTTGAGGTCCTCTCCCCAGATGAAGTCGTCTGCCAGGACGCCGCGCGCCACCTTTGCAACATCGCCGGTAGCCCAGAGTTCCTGTAACAAAGATACAATTTTAGGGTCATCGTTGGGCACAATTTCGTCTTCGCCGCGTTTGCCGCCCTTGTAGTAGGTGCAGATGGCAGCCAGGCCCAGCACAATACCCTTGGGCAGAGTGCCCTTGCGCTCCAGATAGGTCTTGAGGCCGGGCAGGTCGCGGGTCTTGAACTTGGGGAAGGAGTTGAGCATAATGCTGGTCACAAAGTGCTTCACAAACGGGTTGCGGAAGCGCTCCATAACGTCGTCGGCAAACTTCTCAAGCTCTTCGCGGGGCAGGTTCAGGGTGGGCAGCAGCTCCTCGTGCATAACCTTGTGCACAAACGGCCCTATCTCGGGATCCTCGCAGCACTCCTTCACGGTGTTCAGGCCGCTCAGGTAGCCCACGGGGCTGAGCACGGTGTGGGGGCCGTTCAGCAGGGTCACCTTGCGCTCGTGGTAAGGCGCCTCGCTGGGCACGAACAGCACGTGCAGGCCAGCCTTGTCTGCGGGGAATTCCTTTGCAATTTCTGCCGGAGCCTCAATCACCCACAGGTGGAAAATCTCAGCCTTGTCCAGCAGGTTGTCTTTGTAGCCGACCCTTTCGCAGAGCTGCTCGGCAGTGTCGCGGGGATAACCCGGCACGATGCGGTCCACCAGGGTGGAATATACTCCGCAGGCCGTCTCAAACCAGTCACGGAAGCCTTCGCCCAGGTTCCAGAGGTCGATATACTGGCGGATGCACTCTTTCAGGTGCTTTCCGTTTTCGAAAATCAGCTCGCAGGGGAATATGATGAAGCCTTTGCTCTTGTCGCCCTTGAAGAATTCGTAGCGGTGATAGAGCAACTGGGTCAGCTTGCCGGGATAGGAACTAGCCGGGGCGTCGGTAAACTTGCAGGCGGGGTCAAAGGCGATGCCCGCCTCGGTGGTGTTGGATATCACGAAGCGCATCCGGGGCTGCTCTGCCAGCTTCATATAGGCTTCAAAATCGGTGTAGGGATTCAGTCCGCGGCTCACCACGTCTATAAGATCCACGCTGTCCACCGGTTTGCCCTCCTGGAGACCCTGCAGATTCAGGTGGTAGAGGCCGTCCTGGTCGTTGAGCCAATCCACCATACCCTTCTCTATCGGCTGCACGATTACCACCGAACCGTCAAAATCGGTCTTCTTGTTGGTCTTCCATATGATCCATTCTATAAAGGCTCTCAAGAAGTTGCCCTCGCC
>JAEETP010000022.1 GCA_016290415.1 Bacteroidales bacterium | reverse complement strand
CAATGGGCCGTGAGGGTGAGCAGTCGCGCTACGAAGCGTTTCACCGCGGAGCGCCGCTGATGTATGCCGCCCCGCGCCGCCGTCTGCCCACCGCAGAGGGCCAGCCGCTCTTCTTTGATTTTCTACCTGCAGAAGATACCCGCTGCTGGGGCGATGTGGAGCCGCCGTGCGCCAAGAGCATCGCCATCAGGGCCATCGTGGCGGCCGCGCTCACTTCCGGGGAGACGGTTCTGGAAAACATAACGCCATCAGAAGATATTTCGGCGGCGATGGATGTGGCCAGGCAGCTTTTTGCCGAGGTCAAATATTCCCGCCGGACCAAAGAGTTGACTGTCATCGGCCATCAGGATATTGCCAAATATGGCCTGATGGTAAAGGACGATCGTCTGGATGTTGGCTGCAGCGGCCTCCTGTGCAGGATTTGCATACCGCTGGCGGCGCTGTGCCGCAATGTGGTCACGATAGAGGGCCACGGGGCCATCGCCAGCCATAAGTTCAATGTCAGATGTCCCGAACTGACCCGCCACGGAGTGAATGTAGATTTCACCGCAGGCCATCTTCCCGCCACCGTGCAGGGGCCGTTCAAGGGCGGCACCTACAATATTTCGTCGCCCGCCAGCGCCCAGTTCCTGACGGGGCTGATGATGGCGCTGCCGCTGGCCGGGGCGGGGGAGATCACTCTCAAAATCAGCGAGGCCAGCTGCCTGAAGCACATTCAGGTCACTGCCGATGTGGTGCGCCGGTTCGGCATCAAATACGAGGATGTCCTTTCAGAAGAGGCGGGGAGTGTCGTGTACAGGTTTTCGAGTGACGGCCGCCGTTATCTGCCCAGCCGGTTCGACATAGAGGGGGACTGGAGCGCAGCGGCGCTGTGGCTCACGCTGGGTGCAATTGCGGGAGAGAGCGGCGTGGAGAATATGCGCGGCGGCTCTCTGCAAGAGGAGAATTATATCCTGGACGTGTTTGAGACGGCCGGGGCCGATATAGAGCGATACACCGATCCAGAGATGGAGTATCTTGGCGACAGTGTGGGGTATTATTCTGCGTTCAGGTCGCTTATGGCGGCGTTTGAGTGCGATATCACCGATTGTCCCGACTTGCTGGGGCCCATCTTGCTGCTGGCGCTGCGCAGCGAGGGTGTGAGCCGCATTCTGGGCATAAAGGCGCTCCGGGGCGGTGAGAAGCTCTATGTGAAGGAGTTTCTTCGTCTGGGCGCCGACATCACTGTAGAAGGCGACTCTCTGCTGGTGCGCGGGTCGTTTGGCAACACGCTCCGTGGCGGAAAGGTGTCTTCTCACGGCGACCACCATCTGGCAATGGCCCTTCTGGCTGCCGGAAAAATCTGCGACGGCAAGGTCCTCCTCGACGATGCAGCGTGCATAGACCGCTCCTGGCCCGAGTTCCCGCTGAAATAAGTGTAGCGCTTGCCTGTCAGGATGAGGCTGCGGGGGATGGTGCTTTTCTTAACGCTGCGTGCTTAACCGCATCTTCACCCCTTTTCGCCTGACTCCTCCTTTTACAGGCGCCTTGCGGCACCTGTAACGTCGTCGACAGGCTCAATTAGTGGCGTTCGCAAGGCTTTGAAATGACCTCAGGTCATTTCGCGCCTTGCTCGCGCCCCTAACCGGGGTTCAGATGCTGGCACGCAGCTAAAAAGCACATATCCCCCGCAGCTCTCATCCTTCACGGCGTCAACGCTACCATTTGTATTTTAAGAAAAATGGCCTACCTTTGCAGTCACTCCCGTTGGGAGGTCTGCCGGGGGCGCCTTAGTCGCTCCACAATTCAATGCCCGGATGGCGGAATCGGTAGACGCGCTGGTCTCAAACACCAGTGGCCGCGAGGCTGTGCCGGTTCGACCCCGGCTCCGGGTACACAAAAAAGCCGCTTTGATGCGGCTTTTTTGGTACCCGGCGGCGTACCGAAGGTAGTCGTTTTACCAGACGAACGGTATCACTTTGTACTTCACCTTCTGCTTGTACTCCTTGTAGCCCTCCAGCCCTTCTTCAAGGACCTTCTCCTCATTCTTGATCCGCTTGGCAATCACGGGAATGTATCCCAGCATAATGATGAATGAGAGGGGAGAGGCCAGCACCAGCGGCATAGCCAGGAATAGAATGGTGGTGGCCATATACATCGGGTGCCTGACAATGCCGTAAAGGCCTGTGTCAATGACCTTCTGGTTCTCCTGGACTTCGATGGTCCGGGACAGGTAGGTATTCTCCCGAAGCACCTCCGCATATATAAGATAAGATGCCAAAAACAGCCCTGCGGCCACCCATACGGCCCAGTTTGGCAAGATCCACCAGCCAAAACGCCAGTTCAAACCTGCGACCACAAAGGCCGCGATAAACAATATGCCGCTCAGCTTGACCACTGTCTTCTGTTCCGCCTCCTGCTCCTTTGCATTCAAACGTTTGCGGAGCAGATTCGGATTCCCAACCAGCATCACCAATCCGGCCACAAACATAGGCATGAACAGGATGCCCATCAGCAACCATCCTTGCCAGAACTTTAAGGACCAAGCGGGCAGGAATATCAGTACCCCGAGCAGAATTACGCCCAGAAAGAATTTTGCAAGCGCTTGTGTCAGTAGTCCGTTATCCATGATATTTGTTCCGGCAATTCTCTCAATTGGTATCTGAACGTCTCAATGCTGTTTCAGCAGGCTATCCAGTTGCCGGGCATAGTCAAGGTTGGAGTCGATGGATTCCTTGTCCGGGTGAGGCTTCATAAATTCGGAATAATCGGGTTCCGGAACATCATCTTCGGCAACATCTGCGCGGGCGTCGGTAAACGCGAGCACTTCTTTCTCGGATATGCCAATCAGTTTCATATTCTTGCGGTTCATACGCCGCAGATTGTCTGAACAGTAGGCGAGCCATGCCTTGAACGAGTTGGGCATTTGCAACTGTTTCCTCGAAGGTTCATCCCGCAGCAGTTTCTCAGTAAAGTTCTTGCCGGGATAATCCGAAAAGTTGTTGAAAATCCGGGCCTGATGTTCAGTGTATCCAACAGCATCATTATTGATCTTTTCCTCGATCCAATTCATCAGTGAGAAGCAGGCTCCGACGTTGTCCACGAATTGGAAATTCCCCATATTCTTCCACGTGTCTATATTGCTGCTGAAGATGGTTTCCGCTGTTTTGTCGTGGCGTATGATAGGAGCTTGGAACACCTCGTTGACAGCATCTTCAAAAGGTTCTTCGCCCAGCCTTTCAACCTCTTCTATCGGCATCCGCAGCAGCCATACGGCAACGCTGTCCAGCCGGTCCCACACTGCCGCCGATTCATCAATGCTGCGGGCAAACGATTCGATGCTGCTCATAACCATCAAAGCTGTGAGCTTGCGCTCTTTTTTCTGATTGTTCCGTTCAACCAGTTTGCCCGTGCCGAAAGTCAAAATAATAGAAACGGTAGTGGCAAGGATAGCGACCACAAAATCCTTCCACCAGTTCCTGTCAAAGAATTTGTTTGACATAGTTATATCTGAATTTACCGCTAAAGAACGATTTATCGAATGCTCAAAAATAGCATATTTTGGTGAGCTTAGAAATTATTATTCTTCAGCCACTTTTCTACTTTGGCCCTGCCACAGCCAGCTCTTACCCGTTATATGAAGCGGGTTATGAAAACAACGCCCAGCGAATTCCGCCGGGCGTTGTAGGGTTTAATCAGGCTTATCGTCTATTTCAGCCCGTCTACCCAGGCCTTGATGTCGGCTTTTTTCGCGCCGTTCAGGGTCTTGCCCTCTTTCCAGTTGATTTTGGGATACTGAGCCTTGAAGTCCTGGTTGGTCTTGTCTATGGTGCTGCCGCCTGAAGTGGCAAAGAAAATCACGGTCTTGCCCTCGAAACCGTAGGTCTCGATAAAGGTGTTGATGATTGTGGGGGCCGTGTACCACCATACGGGGAAACCTATGTATATGACATCGAAACTGTCGGCATCCTTTAGGTCTTTAACAATGGCGGGGCGGGAAGTCTTGTCTGCCATTTCCATGCTGCTGCGGGATTCTTTGTCGCGCCAGTCGAGATCCTTGGCGGTGTATTTTTCCTCCGGCTTGATTTCGTAGAGGGTGGCGCCCGTCACAAAAGCGAGGTCCTTTGCTACGGCCTCGGTGGTTCCCGTGGCGGAAAAATAGGCTACGAGGGTTTTCATTTCATTGTGTTTTTTGGTTTGTCCGCAGGCTGTCAGCGCCAGGGCGACCATTATACCTGCCAATAGAAATCTTCTCATATTACCTTTTTTGCGGATATTAGTTCTTGTTTTTCGCCTACAAAGCTATTTCTTCAGCATTGGCAGCAATACCAAAAAGAAAATCGCCAGCATAAAATTGCCTATCGCAAGAAGAATCATTGGAGCCTTCTTGCGCTTCTCACTTTTTATGTCCACAAAATACCACACCCAGCCTATGATTAGAAGTAGCCACATAACTACTAACCAAATGATACTGAATACTTTCATGGTTGTTAAATTGATATATATTCGGTTGCTACCATCCGGGTATCTGGAAGCACACACCCATACTGACGCCCAAATTTGACACCATTCTGGTTTGATACACAGTCTTGACGGGATTAAGCGTTTTCAGCAGATATGCATTATAACCCAAAGATGCCAATATGCCGAAGCGAGGCGTGATTTGTAACTTGACTCCAGTACTTGGCGCTAAATATAGGTTTACTCCAGATTGATTACTATTTCCGATAGGAAAATACATTCCCGCCCTTATGTTCACGAATGGGGAGAAGCGCTTGTCCAAGAAGAAATAATGAGTGCTGAAGAAGAGCGGAATAGCCGGGAGCTGATAACTGTTGATATAGCTGTAACCCAAACCAAGTCCAACGCTGAATTGCTCATTGATAAACCGTTCGTGAAGATAATGGGCAGAGATGATGTCGCCCCCAAATTCTCCAAAACCTTTCCCCGCGGTGACATCAACCACATTCAGACATCCTTCAGCAGGGTCGAATGAGACATGGGCCTTCACTATATGTTGTGAAAACATAAAGGCCAACAGTATGACGAGCAGTCGTCTCATTCAAATATCGATTTGTCTGATTCTCAAATATAGCATTCTTCTGTTTGTTTCACAACAGGAAATTTGGCAATATTTTGAAATTATTGCCAAATTATATACATTTGTTCAAAACAATGATATGGAATACCACGTGCAAATAACGCCTTGGATGCGTGAGGTTAGCGAGGTTCTTTTCGAAGGGCTAGTTGGAGTGGACAATTGTATCCACGAGTTTGGGCGGAATCTTATAGTAGAGGTTCCGCGTTCGGAAGTTGATAAAGCCGTTGCGGTTCTTGGTAAACATTTTCCTGATGTCATTGATATTCGCAAGGCCTATCAGATGGTGGATGTTTTGCACGATTTTATTATGGTCAAGCCTATGATTTCTGAGTCGCCGCTGTTTATTGAAGAGGGGATAGTGGTCCCGAGTGCAGAGAAGGAGTTGGTGGATCTTATTGCCGATAAGGAGTATGCGAGTCTAACAGACACTCAAAAGAATAAGAGCATTCAAAGGGTCTGTGAGACATATAGGATCAATCACGCAAGGATTCAGCGTTATGCGGCAAGGAAAGGGAAGAAAGAAGAGTTGATGGCGGCGCTGGCAGGAACTGACGGGACAAGAATTGATGCTATTGCCAACATACAGCGGATACTGACGGGCGCCCCTGTGATGCGCGCTTGGCTATTTGGTTCGTATGCCAGGATGGAAGAACGACCGGACAGTGATATTGACCTGTTGGTGGATTTTGAAAAGAATATGAAACTTGGGTTGATGGAATTATCAAAACTTGTTATTCAGATGGAAAAGGCCGTGGGGCGCAAGGTTGATTTGGTGGAGACGGCTTCTCTAAAGCCATTCGCCAGGGAAAGTGTAGAAAAAGATAAAGTGTTGATTTATGAGAGAGCCCGCTAGAGACAAGGGAAGGTTGGAGAATATGCTGGAAGCGGCAAAATATGTGGTTCAATTCACCGAAGGAATAGATTACGACACCTTTGTGTCGGACAAGCTGCACTACTTTGCCATCCTGAAAAACGTGGAAATCATAGGAGAGGCGGCTTTTATGCTGACTCAGGAATTCAAATGCCGGCATCCGGAAATTCCTTGGGAGCAAATAATAGGGATGCGGCATGTTTTGGTACACGACTACTCAACTGTTATGCCCGAGATATTGTGGCATACAGCAACCGTAGAAATACCTGAATTGGTGCCGTTGTGGGCATCTCTTGTTGCAGACAGGTAAATTCCGAAAGGGATTACTCGCTGTAATTGTGGTCTATGACGATGACCACTTGAAGGTCGGGCACCAGAGACTGGATTTCTTCTGTGAGTTTGCAGCAGAGGGCGGCATCGTCGTGGCAAGAGATGTCGGGCACCACATCCACAGAGAGCATCCGGTCTTTCTCGGAATAGTAGAATCCGTGGACTTGGACCAGCTCTTTGTGGGCGGCCAGGGTTTTCATCACCTTTGACTGAAGCTCTGCCCGCTGGTTCTCCCCCGTGGCTACGGAATAGATCCCGACGGTCATAATGATGCCGTGTTTGGCGAACATAGCGTTGGTGATAGAGCGGGTCAGGCCGTGGATATCGTGTGCCGACAGAGTGTCGGGCACGCCAATGTGCAGCGAACCTATCATCACTTCGGGGCCATAGTTGTGGAGGATAATGTCATAAACGCCGCGGACGCCGTCGAAACCCATTATCTCCTGCCGGATTTCCTTTACCAGCTCGGGCGACACCTTGGCCCCAAGCAATTCGTTTACCGGCGAGGCAAGCATCTCAATGCCGGCTTTTATGATAAGTATGGAAATAAGCGCTCCCAGATAACCGTCCAGAGAGATGCCCCATATCAGCATAACGGCTGCAGAAACCAGAGTGGCAGCCGTGATGATGGCGTCAAACAGAGCGTCCGAACCGGAAGCAATCAGGGCGTCGCTGCGCAGCTGTTTGCCCTTCTTTTTCACAAACCATCCAAGAATCAGCTTGACGACGATGGCCACGACAATTACAATCAGCGTTGCCGTGGTGTAGGTGGGCTCCGTCGGGTTGAAAATCTTCTTGACGCTTTCTATGAGCGAGGTGATGCCGGCCGACAGCACAATGACGGCGATAATTATGGCGCTGAAATACTCAATGCGGCCGAATCCGAAAGGATGTTTTCGGTCGGCCGGCCGCTGCGACAGCTTTGTGCCGACAATGGTGATGACGCTGGAGAGAGCGTCGCTCAGGTTGTTGACGGCGTCCATTACAATGGCCACACTGCTGGCAATTATGCCCACCACGGCCTTGAATGCCGCCAGCAGCACATTGGCAACAATCCCGATGATGCTGGTGCGTATGATTTGAGAATTGCGGTCCATTCAGTTACTATTCGGTAAAAGAATAGCCGAACCCGGCGCGGGTGGCGAGGCTGTCTGCATAAGGCCCCAGTTTCTTGCGGATGCGGGCGATGTTCACGTCCACGGTGTGGGCGGTTACAATCACGTCATCGGGCCAAACCTCCTTTAACAGCTGGTAGCGGGAGAACACTTTGCCGGGATTTTCAAGGAAGAGTTTAAGCAGTTCGTATTCGGTCTTGGTAAAAGGCACGACTTCGCCGTCTATCTTAACCTGCTTGCTGTCGGAGTCTAACTGTATTCCCTTGAATCTTATGCCGTTGCGGGCGGCGCCCATACGGGCCTCAACCACATTTATAATGTAGTCGCCGGTCTTTTCGCATTCGGATGCGATATCGTTGAATACCGTGCCGTTGTCATAGCCGTAGACGCGGTTGTCCAGATTGGTGATGTTCTGCTGCTTTATGGTGTTGCGGCAGGCGTTGATGCGCGCCTCGGTGTCCTCGGACAGCGACATGTCAAAATTGGCCTTGTGGCCCGAAAGCAGGTCGTTCATATGCTCCAGGGCTTCGTCCACAAGGGCAAACATCTGCTGCATTCCCTCTTCCTGACTCTGGATAAAGGTTATCTTGTTTTCCCGCTTGCGTCGCAGTATCCTGGCAAGGTTGAAGCAGCTGTCGCCAATGGATTCCAGTTCGCCTATCTGGCGAATCATACGCCTGATTTTGTCTTTGGTGTCGTCTGACAGGTGTGCATCGCCCACCTGGCCCAGATAGCGGCCAATCTCATTCTCCATTTTGTCGCTGGCGTCCTCTGCCTTCTTGATCCTTTCGAAGAGCTTTTCAAACGGCTGCTCTTCCTGGATGCGGTATAGTTCTTTCACCATACCGAACATTTTGCGCATATCGGCACCGAACACCTCAATCTCTTTCTGAGCCTGCAGCACAGAGATTTCCGGGGTCTTCATAAGACCGCCGCGGATATATTGCAGGCGGAACTCCTCTTCCTCTTCAGATTTTTTGGGCTTGATGAGAAGGCACACAAGTTTCTCTATCTGAGGTATAAACCAAATCAATATGGCCGTATTGATCACGTTGAAACAAGTGTGGAAGGTGGCCAGTGCAAAGGAAAGCTGCGTGGAACTCTGCTCCGGCGCGGTAGGGTCCAGCCCCACAATGCCGCACACCATTCTCACGAACGGGAAGAAGAGGATCAGCACCCAAATCACGCCAAACACGTTGAACACCAGGTGGGCCATAGCGGTGCGGCGGGCCTGGGTGTTGGCGCTTAAAGCGGCCAGGTTGGCGGTGAGGGTGGTACCGATGTTCTCGCCCATAACCAGCGCGATACCCTGATAGATAGAAATGGCTCCAGTGGCGCAAAGCACCATAGTGATAGCCATCAGCGCCGCGGAACTCTGCACCAGCGCCGTCAAAACAGTACCTATCAGCAGGAAAAGCAGAATGGTGCCGTAATTCGTCTTGAAGCTTGCAAAGAATTCCACCACTGCGGGTTTGTTTGCCAGATCCATCTCTATTCCAGCCTGCTTAAGCATTCCCAGCGCGAAAAGCAAGAACGAGAGGCCGAACAGGAAATCACCGATATAGCGGTGCTTCCCAAGCTGTATCAAGATGATGCCTATCAGGAATGCCGGCCACACCAGGGTGGTGATGTTGAAAGAGAAGCCGGCCGACATAATCCAGGCGCTCATAGTGGTGCCGATGTTGGCGCCCATAATCACCGAGATGGCCTGGGAGAGGGTCAGCAGGGCGGCATTTACAAATGACACCGTCATAACCGTGGTGGCGGCAGAAGATTGCACGGCAACCGTCACCAGCGCGCCGGTGGCAACGCCGGAAAACCGGTTGGTGGTCATAGCTCCCAGCATATGGCGAAGTCCGGGACCCGCCATTTTCTGGAGGGCCTCGCTCATCACCTTCATTCCGTATATCAGCAGGGCAATCGAGCCCAGAAGTTTCAGTACAATAAGCATAATCAATTCAATTCGGTTGCGAATTTACATTAAAATGACAGCTTAAAAAAGGCTGCAGGGCAATTGTAACAAAATTTTAACGCTGGCTTTATTCTTGCAGCAGACAGGCCGCGATGAATTTACGCAGACTCATACTTGTTGCAATCTTGCTGCTACTGGCCGGCGTGTTGCCGGCTGTTGCACAGAAGATTGTGCTGTCTGGATATGTCCGGGAGGCGGGCAGCGGAGAGCCGCTGAACGGCGCCGTGGTGTTCACTGCGGATATGAAAACAGGTGTGTCTGCCAATTCGGCAGGATTCTATTCGATAGAGGTCGCCGCCAAAGAGCAGGTTATCAAGTGCTCCTATGCCGGATATACCACCGCAGAATTTACAATCACCCCAAAAGGGAAGAATCTTAAGCACGATTTCCTTCTGGAAGAAGACCGGGAGATGCTGGAGGCGGCCAAGGTGTTCTCCAAGAGCAAACGCGAGCAGCTGACCCTGCCGCAGCTGGGTAAGGAGACGGTCACCGCAGACATCATAAAGAAAGTCCCGGCGCTTATGGGCGAGGCCGACGTTATAAGGGTCATACAGATGCTGCCGGGCGTGCAGACGCCCAGCGAAGGATCCACCGGCTTCAGCGTCCGCGGCGGCGGCATAGACCAGAATCTTGTGCTGATGGATGGCGCCCCGCTTTACAATTCGGGCCACTTTCTGGGATTTCTGTCTATGTTCAACGGCGACGCCGTGAAAAATGCGCAGCTCTATAAGGGCGACTTTCCCGCCTCGTTTGGCGGCCGGCTTTCGTCGGTGCTGGACGTAAGCACCCGCGACGGCAACAAAAACAAGTTCGAAGGCAATGTCTCCATAGGCCTGATAACCTCCCGCGCCGCTGTGGAAGGCCCTATCGTAAAAGACAAACTCTCTTTTATGCTGGCCGCCCGCCGCACCTATATGGATGTTTTCTTCCCGATTTTCGGCAAGAACATACCCAAGAATACCCAGATGTATTTCTACGACATCAACGGCAAGCTCAGCTGGGTGGCAAGTCCCAAGGACAGGGTCTATCTGAGTGTGTTCAGCGGGCGCGACGTGTTTGGGATGTCTATGGAAGACTTTGACCTGGACAAGATGAAGTTTGCCTTTGCCAACAACACCCAGACGCTGCGCTGGAGCCACGAATTCTCGCCCAAGCTCTTTTTCAGCGCCACCGCCTATAATTCCCGCTACAAAGGCGGCGTGGACGGTGCTATGAGCGTAGCAGCCTGGACCTATACTTCTGCCCTGATGGAGACCGGCCTGAAAACTGGCCTGACCTGGTATATCAATTCGTCCAACACTCTCCAGGCCGGGATAGATGCGGCATATCACAGGATGGACCCCTGCGACGTGGCCCCCGAAGGGGAGGAATCGATAGTGCAGGACGTGCATCTGCAGCGCACATATGCCGTTGCGCCTGCCGTGTATGTTCAGAACGAACAGAAAATAGGGCCTCTGACGCTGCGCTATGGCCTCAGGGCCGGCACCTTCACCACCCTTGGCGAGGCCGACCAGAAATATTACGATCCCGAAACTCACGAGCTGGCCGAAACGGTCCATTTTGAAAAGGGCGAAGCCATCAAGACCTTTTTTGGCCTGGAGCCGCGCTTCTCGGCATCGTTCTCCATCAACCCCGACCTGAGCCTGAAGGCGGCCTATTCCCGCTCTTATCAATATATCCAGCAGGTGCCCATCAGCATCTCCGGCAGTCCCATAGACGCCTGGTTCATGTCCTCGCCCAACATACTGCCGCAGATTTCAGACCAGTTCTCTGCGGGCCTCAATGCTTTATTTGTAAATCAGGCGCTGGAATTCTCTGCCGAAGTGTTCTATAAGAACAACGCCAACACTATGGACTTCAAGGAGAATCCGGGGCTGGTGTTCGACGATGCCGAGCGCGAGGGCCTGCTGCGCTTTGGCTCTTCATATGCCTATGGTGCAGAGGTGATGCTGCGCTACGACTTTAACCGGCTGAGCGGCTGGCTGGGGTACACCTTCTCCCGAGCCATCTACGACATTCCGGAGCTGAACGGCGGCAAGCCCTATCGCTCCCCGCTGAATCACGAGCATTCGGTGAACTTTGTCCTGTCGTACGATATCACCCGGCAGATGTCACTCTCCGCCGACTGGGTGTTCTACAGCGGGGCGCCTACAACCTTCCCCGTGGGCCGTTTTTCATACGGCGGGACTTACGCATCGCTGTACTCGTCGCGCAACGAGGACTCTATGCCGCCATATCACCGTATGGATCTGGCGTTTACCTATAAGGACCGCCGCCGTGCCGCCGGCCGTCCGGGCGGCTGCGAGTGGAATCTCTCGCTATACAATGCTTATTCGCGCCACAACGCCTGGTCGCTGGCCTTCCTCTACAACCGCATGGAAGAGAAGCCGCAGGCGCTTAAAGTATATCTGTTCACAATAATCCCGTCTCTGTCGTTCAATGTATATTTTTAAAAATAAACTCTTTGCAATCTTGCTGATTGCGCTTCTGGCGGCTTCCTGCACAGAGGTGGTGGATATCCACACCAGAGGGATGGACCGCCATTATCTGGTGGTGGAGGGGATGCTTACCGACCGGACTGATCTGCCGCAGAAGGTGCAGCTGACCGGTTCTGTGGATTATTTTGAACCGGAGACGCCGCCGGCCGTGTCGGGAGCACGGGTGGCCGTGAGCGATGGAAAAAGCACAGTTGAATATACCGAGACGCCGTCGGGAAGCGGCTGCTACATTGGCCCGGAAGGCTTCTGCGGCACCCCCGGCGGGACATATACCCTTACCATAGATGTGGAGATAGACGGTGAGCAGCGTCATTATGAGGCCTCTTCTACAATGGAAGAGCCCGGATTTGCCGATGCCGAGGTGGACTATATGTATGCCGGCAAACCGGAAATGCATATTGACAGCCTCTGGACCGTTGCCCTGTGGGGCAGGGACTTGCCGCAGACAAGTTATTACTACATAAACTCCAGATTGAACGACGCCGTGTTCCCTATGCAGCTCTCGCTGTCAATAGACGACAAGTACTTCGCCGGCCAGAAGGTGACCTGCTTTCCGGTAACGACCCTTGCCCAAACGGGCCTCAGGCAAAAGATGTACGGCGATTGCGCCAAGTATCTGGAGACGGGCGACGTATTCACGCTTTATGTTTACACGATACCCAAGGATTACTACGATTTCTATATGGGATTTGTGTCAAGCAGCGTGGGCGCGGCTATCCCGCTGATACAGTCGCAGCCCTCCAACTGCCCCACCAACATTCGCGGCGACTATGCGGCAGGCTATTTCGTGGCCTGCTCCAGTACAAGCGCCAGCGTAGTGATAGACCAGCCGCTCAGGCCGTTCTACAAAAAGCTTCTGGGATTCTAAACCGCTATTTCAGGGCCTCCAGAAGCACCTTTTCCATAATTTTGTATCCGGCAAGGGTGGGGTGCACTCCGTCGTGGGAATTCTCTTTCGCGATGCCGCCCCGGCCGTCGTTGAGGGCGCTCCAATAGTCTACATACTTGACGTTTTTCTCTGCCGCCATACGTTTTATCATCTCGTTAAGCGCCGCCACGGTGCTGGCCTGAGGGCCAAGCTGGGGCCGCCAGGGATATGCCGCAACCGGCAATACAGAGCAGACCAGGGGAATGATGCCGTTGGCCTGGGCGATTTCTACCATAGAGGCTATGTTGCCCACAATATTCTCCATTGAAATGTCGCCGATATTTTCTGCCAGGTCGTTGGTGCCTATCAAAATGGCGACATATTTGGGGTGGAGGTCCACCACGTCGGCACGGATGCGCGCCAGGTTCTCTATGGTAGTCTGGCCGCTGATGCCGCGTCCCACAAAATTGTTTTCGGTAAAGAAGCCCGGGTCATCGCGCGGCCAGGCATCGGTGATGGAGTCGCCAAAGAGCACCGCCACCGGAGCCTCTTTCTGGGCTGCATTTGCCTCTGCATAACGCTGATATCTGCCAAAATCGGTGTCGGAGTGCCCGTTGGTGGCGAATACCCGGCCGCTTATGGTACGGCCCTCGCGTATAAACTTCACCTGGAGGTCGCGGATTGCCTCGTAGCCTTTGGCGTTGAGGTGCAGATGGTCGCTCTCTGTGAATGTTTCAAAGTTTGAGTCGCCGAACGGGGGCAGCGTGAACAGGTCCAGGAACGGCACGCCAGCCGCCTGGCAGCAGAGCATCTGCTTGTCCACAAACACATTCATACCGCCTTCGGGGCCCTGATAATTGATGTTCGAGCCGCTCCCGGGCGCAGAAAAGCACTTGGTGGAGGTCATAAACAGGATGCGCGCCTTGGGCGCTTTTTCGCGGATGCGCTTTATGCAATAGTTGATGCCGCCGCACTGGGTCTGGAGCTTTGAGGCGTCAAATCCGTCATATTCAGTATAGTCCCACGGGTCTCCGGAGAGGGTGTTGGCCTGATTGAAATCGTTGGTCGATGCCCATAGGATGTAGGTGTCATATACCGGGGCCTCAGGCGCGCAGGCCTGATCTATCTGCCACTGGATGTGCTTGCCTTCTTGCTGGGTCTTGTTAGAGAAACCGGCCCCGCCGACACCATATTTGGTGATTTCTGCATTCAACTGCTCTGCCCAGTAGTCGGTGGCGACGTTGGATGCGGGAATCACGCTGAACGAGCCGCCGAAAAGGGCGATGGTCTGTGTGTGCTGTCTGCCGGGGTTGGTAACGCCGCAACCTGCAAGCAGCGCAGTTGCGGCAAAAAGAACAAGAAGATACTTTTTCATACTAAAGGTTTTCCCAAAGATACTAAGAATAACTTATCTTTGCTATCGATTATGAGCGAAACTCTTCCCGCAAAAGGCCAGGCCGTCGTGGTCAAGCACACCGGAAGCCACTATCTTCTTTCCAGGCTGCCGGAGTGGAACCTGTTTCCCGCCGTGCTTCGCGGCAAGGTCCGCCTGAAAGGCTCCACCGCCACAAATCCCGTGGCTGTGGGCGATGTGGTGGACTATGCCTATGAAGAGGAGATGAGCGTGATAGAGGCGGTGCATCCCCGCAAGAACTATATCATCCGCCGCAGCGCCAACCTGTCGCGCGAGGCGCACATCATCGCCGCCAATCTGGACCACGCCTACCTGATTGTTACAATGGCCTATCCCGAGACCAAGCTGGCCTTTGTGGACCGTTTTCTGGTGACTTGCGAGGCCTACGGCGTGCCGGTGACCATCGTCATAAACAAGCGCGACCTCTATGACTCTGAGCTGGAAGAGCTTTCCGCCGCCTTCCGCGACATTTACGAGGCTGCCGGTTACGAAATCCTGGAAGTGTCGGCCATCACCGGCGAGGGCGTCGATGCCCTGCGCGGGCGCCTCAAGGGCAAGGTAAGCCTGTTCAGCGGCACCTCCGGTGTGGGAAAATCGTCGCTGATAAAGGCTATGGACCCATCGCTGGACTATATCCGCACCGCAGAGATTTCCCAGGCCCATCTGCAAGGGCGCCACACCACCACTTTCTATGAGATGTATCCGCTGGCCACGGGCGGCTTCATAATAGACTCGCCCGGCATCCGCGGCTTCGGCCTTGTCGATTTCAAGAAAGAGGAGCTCAGCACCTATTTCCCGGAGATGCTTAAGGTGATGGACGATTGCCGGTTCAAGCCCTGCACCCACACCCACGAGCCCGGCTGCGCCGTGAAGGCGGCAGTGGACGAAGGCGCAATCTCCCCCGACCGGTATTACTCATATCTGGGAATGCTGGAAGAGGAGAACAAGTACCGCTAGATATGATACTCAATCTCGTTTTCCCTAAGGAAGTCGAGCAACTGGGGTTCGGGCCAAACCAGGTATTTCTTGGAGAAGAATTCGCATTCAAGGCGGTTCTGGTCGTCAAAGAGCTTGACGTAGAGACGGGCCTTGCCGCGGCACTTCTTGCAGACTTTTGCAAATTTCTCCTGAAATTCTGGACTTAGTTTGCTGGTGGGAATCTTTACGTGGAATTCCTTTACACGCTCTTCTTTGGTGTTGGCCAGCAAGGACATATCGGCCACGCGCAGCGAATAGACCAGGGTCCTCTCGCCGTCGCCGCCGCTGGGGCGGTCGTAGCGCTGCTCTGTGACACACTTGATGAGCAGTGGCGTGTTCACCACGGTATACTGCATAAACTTCTCGTAGTCCTTTGCAAACAGGGAGAACTCAAACGAGCCGGTGTAGTCCTCTATCGCAAATCTGCAGAAAGGCTTGTTGTTGCGGGTCGTTTTCTGCTCTACCGAGGTCACGATGCCGGCTATGGTGTATTGCTTGTTCAGCACGGATTTGTCCAGCTTCAGCTTGCCGTCGCGCACCAGCTGTTCCTGCTCCGACATCACGTTTTTGACCTCCTGGAGATGGCTCACGGTGCAATTTGCAAAGAACTGGCACTCAAAGCGGTAGACATCCAGCGGATGGGCGCTTAGGTACATACCTACCACATCCTTCTCTTTCTTCAGGATCTCCATCCGGTTTTCCTCTGCCACGGCCGGGAACTCCGGGCGCACCGGCTTGAGCTCTGCCATCTCGCCAAATAGGGAGAAAGCACTGTTTATGGCGCTGTTGTGATATTTGGAGGCGTAACTTATCACCGAGTCGATAAAAGGCTCGCCCTTGGCAGTAATGGCAAAAAACTGGCCGCGGGTGGCTTCCTGGAAACTGTCAAAGGCACCGGCGCACACCAGACTCTCCAGCACCTTCCGGTTCAGGATGGTGTTGGGCACCCGCTCCACAAAGTCAAAGAAATCTGTGAACGGGCCGTCTTTCTCGCGGATTTTGATAATCTCGTTTATGACATTGGGACCGACGCCCTTTATGCCGCCCATACCACAGCGGATGGCGCCGGCCTTGTTCACCGTGAACTCGGTGGAACTCTCGTTGATGTCGGGTCCCAGCACCTTTATCTTGGACTTGCGGCAATCTTCCATAAGCTTGGCAATCTCGTCCATATTGTTCAGATTGCAGCTCATATTTGCCGCCAGGAACTCGGCGGGGTAGTGTGCCTTCAGATATCCGGTCTGGTAGGCGACCCAGGCATAGCAGGTGGCGTGGGACTTGTTGAAGGCGTAGGAGGCGAATTTCTCCCAGTCCTTCCAGATCTTGTCCAGCATCTTCTCCGGATGGCCGTTGGCGATGCCGCCCTCCATAAACTTGCTCTTGAGGCCCATCAGCGTGTCTATCTGCTTCTTGCCCATCGCCTTGCGCAGGGTGTCGGCCTGACCCTTGGTGAAGCCGGCCAGCTTCTGGCTCAGAAGCATCACCTGCTCCTGGTATACTGTGATGCCGTAGGTGTCCTTGAGGTATTCCTCCATCTCCGGCAGGTCATACTCTATGGGCTTGAGCCCCAGTTTGCGGTCCACAAAGTCGGGAATGTAGTCCATAGGGCCGGGACGGTACAGGGCGTTCATCGCAATCAGGTCTTCGAAACGCTCCGGGTGGAGTTTCTGGAGCCAGGTGCGCATACCGTCGCTTTCGAACTGGAACACGGCGGTGGTGTCGCCGCGGCCGTAAAGCTCCAGGGTGGCCTTGTCGTTTATCGGAATCTTTTCGATGTCTATCTCCTTGCCGTGGCCCGCCTTTATCAGGTCCAGGGTCTTGTGTATGATGGAGAGGGTGTTGAGCCCCAGAAAGTCCATCTTGAGCATACCCACATCCTCTATGTAGTGGCCGTCGTACTGCGAGGTCACCAGATCCTTGCCGTTCTTGTCTTTGGAGAGACACACGGGTATGAAATCGCCTATGTCGCCGGGACCTATGATGGTGGCGCAGGCGTGCTGGCCGACTTGCTGTATGCAGCCTTCCAGCTTCTGGGCGTAATAGAGCACCTCTTTGACCTGCTCGGAGCCGTTTTCAAGCTCGTTTTTGAACTCCGGCACCAGACGGTAGCAGTTGGCCAGGGTAATCTTGACATCTTTCTCTTCTTTGCCCACCTGGAACTTCTTGCCGTCCTCTTCCACCACTTTGAAGCCGGGCTTGAGCTCGTCCAGCTTGGGGTTGAAAGGATATTTCTGCTCTACCTTCTCGCTCAGGCGGTCCGGCACCATCTTGCTCAGGCGGTTGGATTCGTCTATGCTGAGCTGGCTGATGCGGGCGACATTCTTTATGGCGCCCTTGGCGGCCATTGTGCCAAAGGTGATTACGCGCGAAACGTGGGTCACGCCGTAGGTCTTTTCTACATATTCGTGGGCGTAGTCCAGGTTCTCAAAGTCGACGTCGATATCGGGCATCGAGATTCGGTCTGGATTCAGGAAACGCTCGAACAGCAGCTGATATTTGATGGGGTCCAGGTTGGTGATGCCCAGGCAGTAGGCCACAACGCTGCCGGCGGCCGAACCACGTCCGGGTCCCACCAGGTCGCCTACGGCACGGCAGGCGGCGATATAGTCCTGGACAATAAGGAAATAGTCCGGGAAGCCCATCCTGGCTATGGTCTTTAGCTCAAAGTCTATGCGCGACGCCTGCTCTTCCGTGAGGGTGTCTCCATAGCGCCTGCGGGCTCCCAGATATGTCAGATGGCACAGATAGGCCACCGACTGGCAGAACTCGTCGCCGCGGTATTCGCGGGAAATCTCCTTGCCCTCCTTGTCTTTCTTAATCTCCCATTTACCCTCTTCAATGACATCCTTGTACTTTTCCAGCTGGTTTACGATGTCGGCCAGGAAGTCGGGGTCAATGTGGAATTTGGGCAGGATATGGCCGCGGTCAATCTTGTACTGCTCTATCTTGCCGGCGATTTCCAGCGTGGTGGCAAGGGCCTCCGGATGCTCGGGGAAAAGCGCCGCCATCTCCTCTTCGCTCTTGATGTATTCCTGCTGGGTGTAGTGCAGACGCTTGGTGTCGGAAACGTTGGCGTTGGTGGTCAGGCATATCAGGCGGTCGTGCACCGGACCGTCCTCCTTCAGAATAAAGTGGGCGTCGTTGGTGGCGACGGTTTTCACGCCGTGCTTTGCCGCCAGCTCAAATATTTTTTCGTTTACCTTGCTCTGCTCTTCATAGACCCGGATAATCTCGCGGTAGACGTCGGGGTCAAGGCCTGTGAGCTCCGTCTTGTGGAGCATCACCTCCAGGTAATAATCCTCGCCAAAGACGCGCTTGTGCCATTCGATGGCCTCTTCTGCCGCCTTGATGTCATCTGCCATAATGTCCTTGGGGACCTCTCCGGCAAGGCAGGCAGAGCAGCAGATCAGGTTCTCGTGGTATTTCTCAATTATCTCGTGGGTCACGCGTGGCTTGTAGTATTTGCCCTCGATGTGACCTATGGAGACAATCTTCATAAGGTTCTGGTACCCCTCGTAGTTCTTTGCCAGCAGTATCAGGTGGTAGTAGTTCTTGTGCTCGGGGTCCTTGAGCCGGTGGTCGTAGTGGCGGGTTACATACACCTCGCAGCCCACGATGGGCTTTACTATGGGCTGCTTTTTCTCGTCCAGGTTGGACTTGTCGTAGGCCCATTTGAAAAACTCCTTCACGCCGTACATATTGCCGTGGTCGGTGATGGCAATGGCGGGCATACCCAGCTCCCTGGCGCGCGCAAACAGCTTCTTGATGGAGCTCAGGCCGTCAAGTATCGAATACTGGGTGTGGACGTGAAGGTGTACGAACGCCATAAGCCTTTAGAAACTGATCAGTGATTTGCCGGTCATTTCTGCGGGCTGGGGGATGCCCATAAGGGTCAGCATAGTGGGGGCGATGTCGGCCAGGCGGCCGTCGGCAACGCTCTTGACATCGTCGTCCACTACCACGAACTGCACTTTATTGAGCGAGTGGGCCGTGTTGGGGCTGCCGTCAGGGTTCACCGCATTGTCGGCATTGCCGTGGTCGGCGGTGATAAGCACGCTGTAGCCGTGTGCGCGGGCTACCTCCACCACCTGTCCGGTGAGTTCGTCTATGGTCTTGACTGCCTTGCAGATGGCGTCGTAAACGCCGGTGTGGCCCACCATATCGCCGTTGGCAAAGTTCAGGATCACCATATCGTGCTTCTCGGTCTTGAGGTCGGCCATAAGGGCAGCGGCCACTTCAGGGGCGCTCATCTCGGGCTGCAGGTCGTATGTGGCAACCTTGGGCGAATTGATAAGTATGCGGTCCTCATTCTGGAAAGGAGCCTCGCGGCCTCCGTTGAAGAAGAAGGTCACGTGGGCGTATTTCTCGGTCTCGGCTATGCGCAGCTGGCTGCGGCCGGCGGCGGCGACGGTTTCGCCAAGGGTCTTCTGCACGTTTTCCTTGTCGAAGAGGATGTGCAGGCCGGTGAATTTGTCGTCGTAGGGAGTCAGGCAGCAGTAGTAGAGGGGAATGGTGTGCATCCCAGCCTCAGGCATATCCTGCTGGGTGAGGACGTTGGTGATTTCGCGGGCGCGGTCGTTGCGGAAGTTGAAGAAAATTACAGCGTCGCCCTCTTTGATGGTGGCCACGGGCTCTGAGTCGGCACCGACCACGCATATCGGCTTGATGAATTCGTCGGTGACGCCTTCGTCATAAGACTCCTGGATGGCGGCCACGGCGCTTTTTGCCTTTTTGCCGACACCTTTCACAATCAGGTCATAACCCTCCTTGACGCGTTCCCAGCGTTTGTCGCGGTCCATAGTGTAGTAGCGGCCAATCACGCTGGCCACCTTGCCGGTGGTCTGGGCCATCTTCTGCTCCAGCTCTTCCACGAAGCCCTTGCCGCTGCGCGGGTCGCAGTCGCGGCCGTCCATCAGGCAGTGTACAAACACCTTGTCCAGGCCTTCCTGCTTTGCGACAGCCAGGAATTCATAAAGATGATTCAGGGAGCTGTGCACGCCTCCGTGGCTGGTAAGGCCCATAAAGTGCAGCGCGCAGCCGGTCTTTTTCACATATTCGTATGCCGCAGCAATCTCTTTGTTTTCGAGCAGGCGATGCTCGCGGCAGGCCATATTGATCTTGACCAGGTCCTGGTATACGATGCGGCCGCCGCCGATGTTCAGGTGGCCCACCTCGCTGTTGCCCATCTGGCCATCGGGCAGACCCACGTCTTCGCCGCAGGCGCTAAGGTGTGAAAAGGGATATTTTGCCCTCAGGGCGTCGATATGTGGCTGTCCCTGAGTATAAATAGCATTGCTGTGGTCTTTCTTTCCTTCGCCCCAACCATCCAAAATCATAAGTAATACTTTCTTGTCCATATTTTTGTTAAATTTGCACTATTGACATCCCACAAAGATACTTTAAAAATGGGTAAAAAATACAGTAAAAAGAAAGATATCGCCAAGAAAAACACAAAGGGCAGAGGGCCAGTGCGTTTCAGTACAAAAGAGCGCCGGAGCAAGAGTACAGAGGAATATAAGGGCGTGGTGAGCCTGACCCGCGACGGCCTGGGTTTCATCACGATAGAGGGGCAGGAAGACGACATTATGTGCAAGCCCAACCGGCTGCGCGGGGCGCTTAACGGCGACACCGTGCTGGTGGTGGCCAGCAAGAAAAAGACTGGCCCGCGCCGCGAGGGTGAGGTGGTCCGCATCCTGCAGCGCAGTCCTAAGCCGCACATCGGCGTGCTGATTGTCCGCGGCCGTCAGGTCTGGGCCATAGTAGAGAGCCCCAGAATGCCCTATGACATCCGCATTCCGCTGGAAAACGGCGAGGAACTGCCCACCATCGGTGGCAAGAAGGCAGAAAACGGGATGAAGGTGGCGGTGCTGGTGGTGGACTGGCCGCGCAAGAGCGCCGAGCCGCTGGGCAAGATTGTGGATGTGCTGGGTCTTCCGGGCGAAAACGACACCGAGATGCACGCCATTCTGGCCGAATACAACCTGCCGTACCGCTTCGAACCCGAGGTAGAAGAGGCCGCGGAAAAGATTTCGGAGAAAATCACCGCAGCTGAAATCTCCCGCCGCAAAGACTATCGCAAGGTCACCACTTTCACCATTGACCCCGCCGACGCCAAGGATTTTGACGACGCCCTCTCTTTCCTGAAACTGGACAACGGCCATTATGAGGTGGGCGTGCACATTGCCGACGTCACGCATTATGTAAAGCCGGGCGGAGTGGTGGACAAGGAGGCCTACAACCGCGCCACCAGCGTCTATCTGGTGGACCGCACCATCCCTATGCTGCCCGAAAAGCTCAGCAACAACCTGTGTTCTCTGCGTCCCGGAGAGGATAAACTCTGCTTTTCTGCCATCTTCGAGATGGACGAAAAGGCCAATGTGCTGGACAGCTGGTTCGGCCGCACGGTGATCAATTCCGACTACCGGATGGACTACGAGCAGGCACAGCAGATTATTGAGACCGGCCAAGGCGACCTCAAAGATGAAATCAAGATTCTCTGGAGCCTGGCCGACATTTTGCGCAAGAAACGCTTCGAGAAGGGCGCCATCAACTTTGAGCGGCCCGAGATGAAGGTAGAGATAGACGACGCCGGCCGCCCGGTGAATGTCTATCAGAAAATCAGCAAGGAGAGCAACTTCCTCATTGAGGAGTTTATGCTGCTGGCCAACCGCAGCGTGGCGGAATTCGTGGCTAAGAAAACCGGCTACAAGCAGCCCACTTTCGTATACCGTATCCACGAGGCGCCCAATGCCGAGAAGCTGGGCAATTTGCGCAGCTTTGCAGGCAACTTCGGCTTCAAGATGGGCTCTACCGAGACGGTGAAGCAGGCCACCAAGAGCCTGAACACCCTGCTCAAGGACGTCAAGGGTTCGGCGGCTGAGAATGCCATAGAGATGCTGGCGCTCAGAGCAATGGCTCGCGCCTGCTATTCCACCGACAACGTGGGCCACTACGGCCTGGCATTCCCCTTCTACACCCACTTTACCAGTCCTATCCGCCGATACCCCGATATGATGGTGCACCGCCTGCTCACAGAGTATCTGGCGGCTTTCTACGGCGGCCACAAGCTGGAAAAGATGCCCGACAAGGCGACCTACGAGCAGTGGTGCGAGTGGTCATCTGCCCGCGAACAGATAGCTGCCGATGCCGAGCGCGCCAGCATCAAATATAAACTCACCGAGTTTATGCAGGACAAGATAGGGCAGGAGTTTGACGGCACGGTGAGCGGCCTCACCGAGTGGGGTATGTATGTAGAGATTGAACCCACCAAGGTAGAGGGAATGGTGTCTCTCAAGGCAATCAAAGAAGATTACTTCACTTTTGACGAAGAGAAATACCGCATCGTGGGCAAACTCTCCAAGCGGGTGTTCACCCTGGGCGACAAGGTGCGCGTCCGCGTGCTGCGCGCCTCGCTGGAGCAGAAGCAGATAGACTACGAATTGATTTTGAACGACATCGCCTAGCTGAACAGGTCGTGAAGGACCTTGAGCGAGCGGATGTTCAGATTAAGCGAAAGATGGTAGGATAGATATTCTACCATTTTTTGTGCAAAGACGCCGCGGCGGTCGCGGTTCAGCTTCAGCGCCAGCGCCTCTTCGCGCGGGAGCGTCAGGATTTGGTGCAGCAGCAGCGAATCTTCTGCGCTCCAGGCCTCCGCCAGGGTCTCTTCAGATGTAAATTCCGCAATAACCGGCTGGAACAGGGGCGTGTCTGGGCTGTAGTTGTCCTTGGGCTGGAAGCCCAGCGCCCGGCAGAAATCCACCAGAAAACAGAGATGGAAATTGGCTACGCTGCCCGTCTCGGCGTCCAGGGCCGTTATTTCCCGCTCCAGGAAATTGAACAGGTCGGGGTCCATCGCCCCGTCCTGCACCCCGCGGTACAGCAGTTCGCCTATAAACAGCGCCACGGCGCTCTTGTATGGGTCGGTGCGGATGGCGGTCAGCGGATACGGCCGCTCGGCCTCTTTAAGATATTCCAGGTCGCCCTTGCCGCCGGTGGCCGTCACGTCCAGAATGCTCAGGCTATGATACTGCCCCTGGGCGCCGCGGCTCTTGCCCGCACCCCGCAGAAAGAAGCCGGTGCGGCCTCTTTCTGCGTCCAGTGCCTGCACCACCTGCGACCGGTCGCCGTACTTGGTCAGGTGCAGCACAATTATGCGGGTCTCGCGTTCTGCGGGCATTTATTTCTGCTTCAGATATTCGATGAGTTTTTCTACAGCGCGGCCGCGGTGGCTGATGGCGTTTTTCTCTTCCAGGGTGAGCATCGCCATAGTCTTTTCCATTCCTTTGGGAATGAACACCGGGTCGTAGCCAAAGCCCAGCTCGCCCATAGGCTCCAGGGAGATGTTGCCCTCGCAAATGCCCTCAAAGGTGTGCAGCTCGCCGTCTTCAATAAGGGCTATCACGCAGCGGAAGCGGGCGGTGCGCTCTTCAAAAGGCACCCCCTGCAACTCCTTGAGCAGCTTCACGACATTCTGGGCCGGGTTCTTGGGAAGGCCGGCGTAGCGTGCGCTATAGACGCCCGGCGCTCCGTTCAGATAGTCCACCTCAAGGCCTGTGTCATCTGCAAAGCAGGTCTTGTGGAACTTGTCCCACACAAACTGCGCCTTCTCCACCGCATTCTCCGGAATGGTTTCGTGGGTTTCGGGGATATCATCTTCCCAGCCAAGCTCGGCCGGGGTCACAATCTGGTATCCCTCGCCCAGCTTGCCGGCTATCTCAATCACCTTGTTGTGATTGGCGGTGGCAAAAACAATCTTGGTCGGTTTCATAATACACAAAGATAAAAAAAACCGGTAATTGGCCGGGATTTTTTGCCGAGTATTCTTTAGCGGCGTTTTCGGCAATCGCAAGCACGCAAGTAGGCCCCACGGGGCACTCTGACGAGGGCGCGTACGCTTCAATGCTCGATTTCGGCTTGCAAAGCACGCGCACCGGCCCCAGAAGGCCCTCTGTGGCCGATCCGTCCGCTTGCGAATGCCGAATAGGCCCTCTGTGGCCGATCCGTCCGCTTGCGAATGCCGAATAGGCCCGCGGTGAGCAAATCAGCCCTCCCCGCTCACGTTAACGACATCGCGTCCGAGATAATCTGGGTATGGCTTACGGCCGATTTGGGCAATAATTAGTATCTTTGCACTATCCGACTAACGGGAGTTCTGGCTTAACGCAGAAGCGAAGTACAGTACCCTGCACCAGGGGGCCCATAAATAAGATGGTGTCTGTCTGAAGACACTGCTGCACAAGCCTTTCCGTTTCTTGTAATGGGAAATATGGTCGCAACTGACCTTGCCGGGCGGCAGGGGAGGGATACGTATAACCATTAAACCAGTATAAGAAATGGAAAAAACAATCAATCAGGATGTCTCCAGGGGAGAAATTATTCTTTATCAGACAGCAGATGGGAAATCCAGCCTCGATGTCAAACTCGAAAATGAAACAGTGTGGCTGACACAGTCTCAGATGGCAACATTGTTCGAGAAAGATCAGTCAGTGATTGCAAGACACATTAAGAATGCACTAGAAGAGGGCGAAATATCAAGTAGTAATATGCAAATTTTGCATAATACTTTCTCAAAGTATAAGCCAACGACAATCTATAATCTTGACGTAATTATCAGTGTTGGTTATCGAGTCCATAGTCAGCGCGGAGTTCAATTTAGACGCTGGGCCAATTCTGTCCTCAAAGACTATCTCATTAAAGGATACGCTGTAAAGAGCGATCTTGTGCAGCAGAAGTATGACGATCTCAAGGCGCTGGTAGATGTGATGGGCCGCACTATGGGATACTTGGAAACCCCTGCCGATGAGCAGATTAAATCAATATTCAATGTCGTAAAAGATTACACGTATGCTCTTGACACACTGGACAACTACGATTATCAGCAGTTGCCGGTCAAACATACGCGCAAGGAGTGCTTCCACGCCACTTATGACAGTGCAATGGCAGTGATTTCAAGTCTCAAAGAAAAGTTTGGCGGCAGCGACCTCTTCGCCCACGAGAAGGACGAGTCTTTCAGGAGTTCCATCGGGCAGATTTACCAGACTTGGGACGGTATGGAGCTGTATCCGTCGGTAGAAGAAAAAGCGGCAATGTTGCTTTATCTTGTGGTCAAGAACCACTCCTTTTCTGATGGCAATAAGCGTATAGCGGCCACGCTGTTTCTCTGGTTTATGGAGAACAACCGCATCTTATATGCACCTGATGGACATAAACGCATTGCCGACAATGCCCTTGTGGCACTTACGCTAATGATTGCCGAAAGCAAAATGGACGAAATGGACATTATGTTAAAGGTCGTGGTGAACCTGATTAACGGGGATAATCTGTAAGGATATAAAGAATAAATTCCCGGCGGATTCATTATCTTTGTAGACTAAACAAAGAAGCTATGTATTCGCTTAAAGAGCAGGAAGCCATAATTGCGCGCGCCATATGTAATCTGAAGTTCGTAAAGGAGCCGGCGGGGCTGTACGAGCCGCTGGAGTATATGATGTCCATAGGCGGCAAGCGCATCCGTCCGCGCCTTTGCCTTGCGGCATATAACCTTTACAGCGACGATATCGGCGACAATATCATCTCGCCCGCGCTTGCGCTGGAGATTTTCCACAATTTCACCCTTCTGCACGATGACATTATGGACCGTGCCGACACCCGCCGCGGCCAGCTGACGGTGTGCAAGAAGTGGGGCGACAATGTGGCCATCCTCTCCGGCGACGTGATGTGCATCCTGGCCTACAAGTGGCTCACTGCCTGCCCGGCCGACAAGCAGCCGCAGGTGCTGGAGCTATTTACCAAAATGGGCGCCGAGGTGTGCGAGGGGCAGCAGTACGATATGGAATTCGAGACGCAGCCCGTGGTCACCGGCGAAGAATATATCAATATGATAGGCCTCAAGACGGCCGCCCTTCTGGCCTGCTCGGTGAAGATGGGCGCCGTGATTGCCAATGCACCCGAGGCTCAGGCCGAGGCCCTGTACAATTTCGGCTGGCAGATAGGCCTTGCCTTCCAGATCTCCGATGACTATCTGGACACTTTCGGCGACCCGCACGTCTTTGGCAAGAAGATTGGCGGTGACATTATGTGCGGCAAGAAGACCTGGCTGCTGGTGGAGGCGCTCAAGCGCGCTTCGGGCGAAAGCCGCAAGCGCCTGAACGAGATTCTGGCGATGGGAGATGACCGTGCAGAAGAAAAAATCGCCGCGATGCAGCAGCTGTATATCGACCTCGGCGTGAAGCAGGACGCCGTAAAGGCTATTGAAGAATACCACGAAAAGGCTATGGAATGCCTTTCCGGCAATGGTTTCACCCCAGAGCAGCTGGATATATTGAAAGAGTTTTCGGCATCACTTGTACACAGGGAGGATTAGATGGAACGTCTTGAAATAATGGCCCCGGCGGGCAATTTCGAGTGCCTGCAGGCCGCCATCCAGGGCGGCGCCGACTCGGTGTATTTCGGCGTCGGCAACCTGAATATGCGGTCGCATTCTGCCAACAACTTTGCTGTGGAAGACCTTCCCGAGGTGTGCCGGATATGCCGCGAGGCGGGCATCAAGAGTTATCTGACGGTCAACATAACCTTCTATAACGAAGACCTGGAGCCTATGCGCCAGCTGCTCAAGGCGGCGCGCGAGGCCGGCGTCACGGCGGTAATAGCATCCGATATGGCGGCCATTATCGAGGCCCGGCGCCTAGGCATCGAGGTGCATATCTCCACCCAACTGAGCATTTCCAATACAGAGAGTCTGCGCTTCTATGCACAGTTTGCCGATGTGATTGTGCTGGCGCGCGAACTCACGCTTTTCCAGGTGAAGGATATCCACGAGGCGATAGTGCGCGAAGGGATCAAGGGCCCTTCGGGCAATCTGGTCCGCATAGAGCTTTTCTGCCACGGGGCGCTGTGTATGGCAGTCTCGGGCAAGTGCTACCTGTCGCTGCACGCCCACAACGCCTCCGCCAACCGCGGCAGCTGCTATCAGGTGTGCCGCCGCAGCTATCTGGTTACCGATACCGACGACGGCAACCAGCTGGAGATTGACAACAAGTACATAATGTCGCCCAAGGACCTCTGCACCATAGAGTTTATGGACCGCATCATAGATGCCGGCGTCACGGTGTTCAAGATCGAGGGGCGAG
>JAEETP010000105.1 GCA_016290415.1 Bacteroidales bacterium | reverse complement strand
AGAATATCCACGCCGTAATCCAGCGCTGCACGGACGTGTTCTGCAGTTGCAACTTCTGTGGCGGTGAGCATATCCAAGTCTTCGTGAACCCGGCGCAGCCAGGGTAGGGCGGCAATGCCGTTTCCTTCGAATCCGCCAGGCTTAGTACGGGGTTTCCATATGCCGGCACGGAATATCTTGTAACCCGCCTCGTGCAGTTGGGTGGCGGTTGTCATCACTTGAGCTTCGGTTTCTGCCGAGCACGGCCCTGCTATTACAACAGGTCGGCCAGTATCAATTCCTGGCAGGTTAAGCGGTTGAATGTCTAGAGACATATTCTAATTGTTAAAGATTTGTTTCTTTGGATTCTATATATTCACCAAGTACCCTAAGGTCGCTGGTAAGGGGAGAGACAGCCGCAACTCCCTGGCGGAAACGGGCAAGTGTATCATAGACAACGTCAATATAGAACATATACTCCCATTCCTTACCTATTATGGGCAGTGACTGTATCTTGGTCAGGTTAATATCATAGAAACTCAGCACGCTCAGCGCCTGGCTCAGTGATCCCTCTTTGTGAGGCAGTGTAAAAACCAGGGATGCTTTATTGCAATCTTCTATATGGCGCATATGGGATACGCGCTTTGAATTGCAGCAAAGCAGGAAGCGGGTGAAATTATGTTTATTGTCTTCAATCTCCTCTTCCAGCACCTTGAGGCCGAATGCGGCTGCATTGTCTTTATGGCAAATGGCGCAATGCCCCTTGAGGTGTTCCTCGGCGATAGCGCGGGCACTCGAGGCTGTGTCAGAGCGCTGCACAGCCTTTAACTGAGGATGATTCTGCAAAAAACGGCGGCACTGCATCAGAGCCACCGGGTGGCTGCCGACCTCTGTAAGTGTGTCCCAGTTATCCTCGGGAAGGCACAGCAGGCTGTGACTTATGTGGAGTTTATGCTCGCCAACCACGCTCAGTCCGCTGTCGCGAAGCAATTCATAATTGTGCAGAAGACTGCCTGCTATGGTGTTCTCAATAGCCACAAAGGCTATTATGGATGGGTCGTCGCGTACGCTGTCGAACACTTGCTCAAAAGTGTTGCAGCACACTATGTCCAACTCTTCAGATGCGAAATACTGATGGGCCGCTATGTCGTGGAATGACCCTCGGATGCCTTGAATTGCTATTTTTTTCATATGCACATAAAAAAACCGCCTCACCATAGGTGAAGCGGATATTTTGTTAAAGTAATTGTCTTGTAGAATTACAGAACAAGCCGCTTCACCCGTGGCCGGGTAAAGAAGAAACCAAAAAAGAAGAATGTTCTGTAATCTTTCATACCGCAAATATAAAATAAATTATTTGATAGATGCAAATGCCTGTTCCATATCGGCAATCAGGTCATCGGTATTTTCCAGACCTACGGAGAAGCGGATAAGGTCGGGTTGTACGCCGGCGGCAATCAACTGCTCGTCGGTGAGCTGGCGGTGAGTGTGGCTGGCGGGGTGCAGCACGCAGCTGGCGGCATCGGCCACGTGGGTCACGATGTTTATCAGTTTAAGGGAGTCCATAAACTTGATGCTGCGTTCGCGGCCGCCCTTGATGCCGAAACACATTACGCCCGAAGAACGTCCGTTTGTGAATTGCTTCTGCGCAAGGTCGTGATATTTGTCGCCAGGCAGGCCGGGGAATTTGATCCAGGCCACCTCGGGGCACTGCGATAGGTATTCGGCCATAACCAGTGCGTTGGCACAGTGGCGCTCTACACGGGCCTGCAGCGATTCCAGACCGACATTAAGCAGATAGGAATTGAAAGGCGAGGGGATGCTGCCCAAATCGCGCATCAGCTGCACAGTGGCCTTGGTGATGAAGGCGTTTTTGCCGAAAGCCCGGGCATAGGCCAGCCCGTGGTAAGACTCGTCGGGCTCTGTCATTCCGGGGAATTTGCCGGCGTGAGCCGCCCAATCAAAGTTGCCGCTGTCCACTATTGCGCCGCCCACAGAAGTGGAGTGGCCGTCCATATATTTTGTGGTGGCGTGGGTCACGATGTCGGCGCCCCATTCAAACGGGCGGCAGTTAATTGGAGTGGGGAATGTGTTGTCCACAATCAGAGGCACGCCGTGACTGTGGGCAATGCGGGCAAACTTCTCTATGTCCAGAACATTCACTCCGGGGTTGGTCAGGGTCTCGCCAAAAAGCAGCTTGGTGTTAGGTCTGAAGGCGGCGGAGATCTCTTCTTCAGAGGCATCGGCATTAACAAAGGTGCACTCGATGCCCATCTTCTTGAGGGTGATGGCAAACAGATTGAAAGTGCCGCCGTAGATGGTGCTGGCGCTCACAAAATGGTCGCCCGCCTCGCACAGGTTCAGCACGGCAAAGAAGCTGGCAGCCTGGCCGCTGGAGGTCAGCATAGCAGAGCACCCGCCTTCCAGGGCAGCTATTTTGGCCGCCACCAGGTCGTTGGTGGGATTCTGCAGTCGGGTATAGAAATAACCGGGAGCCTTGAGGTCGAAAAGGTCGGCCATCTGCTCGCTGGTCTCATATTTAAAGGTTGTGGTCTGATAGATTGGAACCTGGCGCGGTTCGCCTTTCTTGGGGTCCCAGCCCGCCTTCACGCAAAGGGTCTCGGGACTAAGCTTCTTGCTTGCCATTGTCTTGGTTGTCTGTGATGATATGAATGTCGCGCTGAGGGAAAGGAATTTCTATGCCCTCGGCATTGAATGCGGTGTATATCTTCTCTTTGATTTCGGGGATCACTGCCAGACGGTCGCTGCTGCGCACCCACGCCTTTACCACGAGGTCCACGCTGCTGTCGCCAAAGTCGGCCACCTGAACCTGGGTGTCTTTGTAGGCCAGCCTCTCCTGAAGGGGTATAAGGGCCTCGATGATAACCTTGCGGGCCTTTTCCACATCGGTGCCGTAGCTCACGCCCACGGGAATCTTGGCCAGCTCCCAGTTATGGCTCTTGGTCAGGTTCTTGAAGTTCTTGGCAAACAACTGGCTGTTTAGAAATGACATCATACTGCCATCCATAGTGTCTATTGTGGTGGTGCGGATGCCTACTTCCACAATGCGGCCTCGAATACCGTCACACTCTATATAGTCGTGCAGATGGACGCGCCCCATAAGCAGCGAAAGGCCGCAGAAAAGATCGTTGATGGTATCTTTAAGGGCAAAGCCGAAGCCGACACCCAAACCGCCCATAGCGGCAATGAGGCCCTTGCTGTCGATGCCCATAACCTTGACGCATATCACTGCAAAAAGGAACCAGGCGAGCATACTGCCCAGCGTAATATATAGCGGGATGGCGCCGGTGGTGTAATTCTCTTTATAAATCTCCTTGAGAGCAGTCTTGACCATATAAATGGCCCAAACGATGATGAATGCCAGCGCCACCAGAGCCAGTATGCTTGAAATATTGATTGTGAGAGTGCTCTTCTCATCTACAAGACCGGAGACAAGGTTGTTGTGAAGCACACCGTCGGCCCAGCTGCGCATACTGAACATCTTTGCGGCCCAGAGGAAACTGCCGGCAAACGAAAGGATACTAAGCAGCGGCAGCACCAGCTTCTCCATAGAGGGCTTAAGCCAGAGATTGCGGGCTTTCTTGCCTTTGGTGCGGCGATTGTCTGCGTGCTTTATGAGATAGTTCATACAAGTCACGGCCTGAAGGCAGGTCAGCAGCAGAATCCAAAAGATGATGAGCATCAGCGCCAGGAAGGTATATCCGACCCAGGCCAGAATGCACATAAGTCCGGTGACAATGCAGGTAAGCCACAGGGTTACCGAAGAGAAGCGCTCGCTGAAGCGTCCGTGACGCACCAGTTCGGACAACTGCCAAATGAAAGAGAGCAGCAACAGGGGAGGAATGGTCAGGTTCACTATGTTGTTGCTAACCAGCATCATCCTTTCAAGGATAAAGACAAAAGTGGTAACTATGATGGGCATATAGCAGCGCATAGTGCTCTTGCCTTCGCCAACGCTGAATCGAAGGGCTGCGCTGATAAGGAATATGTCAATTATGACCAGTCCGTAGAAAAGAAGGTCTACCGACGGCAGAATTATGAAACCGGTCATAAAGGTGTGGGTAGCAAACCAAGATATCAGAATAAAGAGGCTGAGTGCAATGACCGAAATCAGCAGGCGCTTTTTGCGCAAGATGCCTTCGCGGCGGAAACGCTGTGGCAGCAGCACCGTCATAAAAAGAACGGCCAGCGCAATGCTTATGAGCAGTATTCCTCCTAGGGTGAAGAGCATAATGATATTCTCACGGACTGTACTGCGGTTGGTGAACATATTGGAGTTATCCTCTGCAATATCGGCCTTGATCTTGGCAAAGTAGCTCTTGAGGTGGCCCAGAATGCTGAAATAGTTGTCACCTCCCGACATAAACACATTGTGACGGATGCTTTCGAATCGGTTGGCATTGTATTCAGCCATATCTTCCATACGGGTAGAAGCTGCTTCGTACATCTCGTCGTTGGAGTAAATCTGCTTTTGCAGTTCATTAAGGCGTTCCTTAATCTCGCCGCAGATAGTCACGCACTGCTGGCGTGCCTCCTCGCCCTTGGTGGTGAGGCTGCGGGTGTCAATCCTGCCCAGCAACTCCTCCAAACGGCCGTAGCGGTCCAACTCTGCGTCAAAATTGGTTTTCCACTTCTCGAACGGATGCTGGTTCTTGCGGAACTCCTCCATAAGGTCCTCAAGGTTCTGACAAGCCTGGGAAAGACCGAACAGCCGCTCTCCCTGCTGGGTATAGAGCACTATGGAATATTCCTGGCACTCGTGCATACACTTGTTCATCTGCGACCAGTAGTCGCTGCGCTGCGCCTCATAGCGGGAGATGTTGTATTCCAGATTTGCCTTATAGGCCTGCAAGTCGTCGTGCAGCTCCTTTACGGTAAGGTCCATATTCTTTTCCTTGACCACGGCTCCGGCAGGAATGCAGAGCAGGAAAAGCAGCATTATGGCCGAAAATATCTTTTTCATCAGATGACTGTTTGTATTGTCGCGAAGATAATAAAAATTGCTAATTTTGAGGGTCAAATGCGTATATATGAATATCAGAAAGCACTGGCCGCTGCTTGCGGCATCATTTATATTGATTCTTTCCGGATGCGGCCGCTCGCCCAAGCTTAACTCCGGCAATATAGAACGGGTGTTAAAGGCTATGACCCTTGAAGAGAAGGCCAGCCTTGTGGTGGGCCTCTATGCAGAGGGCCGCGCAGACTCTACCTGGGGCGGGATTATCGCCACCTGTCCCATAGAAAGGCTTGGCATTCCGTCCATAACCATAGCTCCGCCGGATACACTGGCTATTGCCGATGCAGTGGTTTTCCCGTCGCCGCTTATGCAGGCTTCTTCGTGGGATACAGAGCTGATAGAAGAGACTGCCGAAGCCATTGGCCACCAAGAGGTTGACTGCGGTGCAGACTTGCTGATGGCACCCAGGCTCAACCTTTTGCGCAACCCGCTCTCCGGTGGCTACAGCCAGAATTATTCTGAAGATCCGCTCATCTCCGGCAAAAGCGCCGCCGCTGCAATCAAGGGTATGGGACATAGCGGAGCAGGGGCGGTTCCCTGTTCATTTGCCGCCGCCAACCATAAGAGCTATGGCGACAAATACGATGCCTGCATCACCCCGCGCACACTCAGGGAACTTTACTTAAAAGGCTTTGAAATAGCTCTTGCAGAAAGCGATCCCGTTGCTATTAGCATTGCTTCAAACAAGATAAACAGCACCCCGGCCGCCACAAACCCCGAGTTGCTGGGCACACTGCTCAGAGAAGAATGGAAATTCCAGGGCACGGTGATAGGCACCTGTGGCACCGGAGAAGAAGCCGCGGCCAAGATTGCCGCCGGATGCGACCTGCTGCCTCCCTGCGAAGCGGCGCAGCGCGACTCTATCTTTACCTTTGCCGGTGATGGACGGCTCCGCCTTTCTGCGCTGGACAGCAGCGTCAGAAATGTCCTTAAGCTTATAGTATCCACACCGGAATTCAAGAAAGGCAAAAAACGTGAAGAAGAGCATCCCGAGCCCGACCTCAAGGCCGTTGCCCGTAGAGCCGCCGCAGAAGGCATCATCCTGCTCGAAAACAGGTTTGCGGCTCTTCCGGTGATAGATTCTCTCTCGGAGCTGATCACAGTCCTGGAAGTTGCAAGCGACTCTGCAATAGCCATAAAACCCGCTCTGGAGCAGGCTCTAACCCAGGCCGGCTGCAATATAACCGGCAGCGAAGACGAGGCCGATATGGCGCTGGTGGTGATTACCCGCCGCAGCGAAAAGGGTGACCGCCTTGCAGAAGACTTTGACCTGACTTCAGAAGAGAATTCTCTAATAGAGCAGACCTGCCAGCGCTTCCACGCCGACGACCGCTATGTGGTGGTAATCCTTAATGTT
>JAEETP010000104.1 GCA_016290415.1 Bacteroidales bacterium | reverse complement strand
ATTCCGATTTTGGGAAAACCTCGGCAGCTTTCATACACACCTTGCGGACCTCGCGGTAACGCTTGCCGTTGCGGTCACGGGCCATATCGGCATCCCTTTTCAGACGGGAAATCTTCTCGTTGATAAGGGCGTCCACGGCCGGATGGTTGGCATACAGCTCTATGTTCTTGTCCAGATTGTCAAAGAGCTTGCGCTGCAGCGCGGTGAACTGCGGATAATACTTGTTGGCTTCCTTCCAGTTGTACTTGCAAAGGCAGTCATATTTGGTGCGCATCACCTTATAGAGCGAAAGGTCGTCCTTTCGCTTCTGGCAGACCTTTTCCAAATCGGTGAGATAGCCCACCGCCGTCTGCGGCTTACCCTCTGCTATGGCAGCCTCTGCCTTGGCCCACAAGTCCCTGTAGGGCTCATCGGACCAGACCTGCGCGTTGCCGGAAAATGTAAGTGCCAGCAATAAGAAGAGTTCCTTCATAATTATGTAGTGTTTTTATTATCAGTTATACGGGAGATTATCTCACAAATGGCGTTCCAAACTCACCGGTTTATATCCTGTATGACCTGCGCTATGCGGGCGTCAAAAGTGTGACCGTCGAGCACCTTTTTCCGGGCGGCCGCCGCCTCTTGCGACATATCGCTGTCCAGAGCTTCCCCAAGACGCGAAATCATCTGCTCCGGAGTCTCGTAGAGGCCAATTTCGCCGTCGGGGAAAAGCTGGCGGATATAGGGATTGGCGTCGCACACCTGATATGCCCCGGCGGCGCAGATTTCAAACACCTTGGGATTGGCGCCGTCTTTCTGCTGTTCGTTGTGGATATTGAGCACCACCCGGGCGCGGTTGTACAGTTCGTTTACCTTTTCCGGCGGCAGATTGCGGTTGGTGAAGACGCGGCGGTCCACATCGCACAGGGCGGCCTTCAGGCCTTTATACCACGGCTTGTAGATGCCCGCCACCTTCACGGTCTTGCCGGGGAAAGCCCGGATGACCTCCTGGACATAGCGCTGCCGGCGCGGAGAGTGGTACAAATCGCCCACAAACAGTATGTCGATATCTTTCTTTACTCCCTCCAGCGGATGGTAGATACACGTGTCGGCCGCCTGCGGCAGGAACAGGGCCTCGCGGCCGCTTTTGCGGTAGAACTCAATGTCGCTGCGGTCGTAGCAGTAAAAGCGGTCCACGTGGTCTATATGGTCCTGCACCACCGGAATGTGCCGCACGCTGTCAAAGCACCAGAGGGCAGTGCGGGCGCGCTTGCGGAAAAAGTCCAGGGTGTCCGTGCTGAGTATCTCCCCGTTCAGTATAAAGACCAGGTCGGGATTGAAGGCGTCAAACGCCGCCGCATAGTGAATCTGCCGGTGACGGCGGTTCCTGAGCCGGGCCGCCTCCTTGTCGCGGGTCAGTTTGTAGGATATGCGGGAAAAGCTGTCATAAGGGTCCACCGGAGTGCCGTATTTCAGCACCTGGGTTTCATAGCCTGCAGAGGCAAACGCTGCGCGTACCGCTTCGTTGAAATTGTAAAAATCGGGACCTATGATGAGAGCTTTTGGCATATCATCACAGGGATTTACTGCATCACCGTATATGTGATATACAATTTGGGATGGCGCTCTGCGCCGTTGCCGTTAATGGCTCCCTTGCAATAGTTTATATAGTCGACGTAATAGATTGTCGACTCTGAAGAAGATGAACTGGACAGACTGTTGTAGTAGTTGTAGTAGTTCATCATATTGTAATAGTCGTAGTAGTCGCCATAGCCGCCGTAACCGCCGTATCCACCATAGCCGCCATAGCCATATCCACCGTAGCCATAACCGCCATAACCACCGTAACCGCCATAATACATATTGTACAGGTAGTTGTTGTAGTAGTTGCTGTAGTAGTCGGTGTCATCTTCCTCTTCTTCCACCTCTCCGGTGTAGTAGTTGAAGAACCAGAGGTCCCAGCTGTCGTTGAGCTCCTTGTCCTGGGCCACCATCTTCATCACGTTCTGGATATAGAGAGTCACGTCGGGCTTGTAGCACTGCAGGGAGCGGTTTATGTCGCCGCGGTCGTAACTGCTGTCGTATATCGCAGAAAGAGGATAGTACTGATAATTGTTGTAGGCATATTTGTAGCGGGTGGCGGGATAGAGGCTGGTAGGATAGCTGTCAGAAGAAGAATAATCTCCCTCCTCTATCTCATAGGGCAGCTCTATGCTGGCCCTGGCCACAATTATGTTCTTAAGGTCGACCCCCTCTCCGGCTGCCCAGTCCTTAATGATGTCGCGGATGTCTTCGCCGCTGATGTGCGGCTTGATGCCCGCCATACCCTCGTAGTAGATGGTCTTGAGGTTGTTGTCGCCGTCCACCTCCATTTCGCGGGTGTCGTGGGTATAGATCTCGGTGGCGAATCGGCTGCCCACATAGAACGATATGGTGGTGTCGCGCTGCTCGCCAAGGTCGTTGGTAGAGTTGAAGGTATATTTTATGGCGCCCGTCTTGAACTTGGTAAGGCGCCCGCTCTCTCCACCGCCAAGAGGCTTGTCGGCTTTGATATAGATGCCGTAGAAGCGCTTCAGGAACAGCTCGGTGCTGTCCAGCTCCTGCTGGGTGGCGCTCATATACTGCTTTGCAAAGGACTCCTTCAGAGGGATGGTGAGGGTGTCGCCGCCGTTATAGATCACGGCTCCGGTGGCAATTTCCTCTACCGAATAGTCTTTACGCTCAAGGCAGTTGCTGTATATCTTGTTGGTGTCCAGAGGCACGGTGAGTGCATAAACGTGAATATTCTGCGGAAGCTCTTCCTGGCCGTCGGCATAGGTCTGCGAAGAGAACTTGACCAGCTGCAGTTTGGCGCTCTTATACACGGGATTCTTGCCCCAGGGCACGGTGTCGGGAGGAGTCACCGTAGCGGCAAACTCGGCAGTAGTCTCGCCGTAGAAACTGTCGTACAGATTGCCCAAAACCATATATGTGGTGCTGGTCTGCAGGCTGTCAGCCATTTTCATACCCACGGGAACATCAAAAGAGACGGTTTTTACCTTGAGGTCGCGGTCAGAAGGGACATAGGCAGAGCCCAGGGTCTGATTGACCGTGATGCAACTGCAAATTGAAACCAACAGGAGGGCGGCCGCCGCCGTTAAACTAAAGACACGTTTGTATGAAAATGACATCCCCTTAACCTAAAATTTGATCGTAAAACTGTGCGTATGCGTCAATGTAAGAGGTATCTTCCGTGCTTATGGCAGGACTGTCAAGTATAGGGAGTTTCTTCTTGGAAACGTATTTTTCCAACTCGGCGTTGATGCCTGCGGGACCCTTGATCACACCGTCGCTGTAGCGTACGGCAAGTTTCGCAAGATTTATGCCATCGGGATTGGCGATTTCTGCCACATCCCCGGCCTCTATGCGGTCTATAGCCACCCTGGACGCCATATCCTTGGCAAACGAAAGCTTGTCAAGGTCGTTGTACAGGGAGAGCACCACCTTGCTGTCCGCAAAGATGGGGTCCTGGTTGTACACTTTCTTGAGATAGAGCGGCATCAGGTAAGAAATCCAGCCCTGGCAGTGCACCAGGTCGGGTTTCCAGCGCAGTTTCTTGACTGTCTCAAGCACGCCCCTCGCAAAGAACATCGCCCTCTCGTCGTTGTCGGCAAAGAAGGTGCCGGCAGCGTCGCGGTCCACCGCCTTGCGATGGAAATAATCTTCGTTGTCAATGAAATACACCTGCATCCTGGCAGATGAGATGCTGGCCACCTTGATTATGAGCTGGCGGTCCACAGCGCCCACCACTATGTTCATACCGGAAAGCCTGATGACCTCGTGGAGCTGGTTGCGGCGCTCGTTCACGCAGCCGTAGCGGGGCATAAACGAACGGATCTCATATCCACGCTCTTGAATGCCCTGAGGCAGGTAACGACCCACCACGGCAACCTCAGACTCGGGCAGATAAGGATAAATCTCCGAGTTTACGAAGAGGACTTTCCTGGACTCTGTGGAATTGACCGAAGGCATATTAAGGCAAAATTCGTACAAAGGTAATAATTTTTTTTAACTTTGAATGTTTTTAAGCCGTAAAGTATGAAAAATGACAACAGTAAGATGGTGGGGCGCAGACTCATACGCTCTTATCTTACATCGGTCATAAGCATTTCCCTGGTGCTGTTCCTGGTGGCGCTGGCGCTGTTCGCGTGGGCCAACACCAAGATTCTCTCCAACTATTTCAAAGAGAATTCGGTGGTGTCCGTGATACTGAAAAGCAACGCCACGGAGACCCAGGCCCAGGATTTGATGAAAAAGCTGCAGGAGAAAGACTTTGTAAAGAAAGTCCAATACATCTCCCGCGAGCAGGGAGAAAAAGAGATGAAGCACCTTTTGGGCGAGGACTTTATGGAGGTGTTCACCACCAGTCCCATCCCCATCTCCCTGGACATCAATTTAAAGAGCGATTATTTTGCCAAGGACTCCATAAAAATGGTCCGGGAGCTGATTTCCAAGGACCCGCTGGTGCGTGAAGTCACCTGCCAGGAGTCGCTGGTAGAGGCTATGAACAGCAACCTGGACAAGATAGGCCTGGTGGTGGCCGCGGTCATCATCCTTCTGCTGGTCATTTCTGTGGCGCTGATAGCCAACACCGTGCGGCTGAACATCCACTCCAAGCGGTTCACCATCCACACTATGCGGCTGGTGGGCGCAAAGCGCAACTTCATCCGGAAGCCGTTCCTAAGGCAGGCCTTCTGGCAGGGCGCCATTGCCGCGCTCATCGCCGACCTGTTCTTTGCACTGGTGCTCCAGTACACCTGGAAACACGCCGGCGATATGCTTGGGCTGTTCAACAAAGAGGTTATAATTCCTATCTTTGCAATAGTGTTTGTGGCAGGCATCGTGATTTGCGTGCTCACCGCCTCTTATATGGTGGGCAAGCTTTCCGACATCTCCAAAGACGATTTATACTTGTAAGCAATGAGCAAATTTTCTGTTTCTCCCCTTGGGGTCAAGACAATGCTGGTGGGGCTGATAATGATGATTGCCGGCTTTATCCTTATGATTGGAGGCGGCAGCAGCGACCCGAATGTGTTTAACGAGGCAATGTTTTCTACCGTGCGGCTCACCGTGGCGCCCATAGTGATTCTGCTGGGCATCGCCGTGGTTATGGTGGGCATTCTCCGCCGGCCCAAAAGCAAGGAGGAATAGCGTATGACCTGGCTGGAAGGCATCATCCTGGGGCTCATCCAGGGCCTCACCGAGTTTCTGCCGGTGAGCAGCAGCGGCCACCTGGCAATCGCCAAGGCCCTTTTCGGCATCGAGACCACCGACCTTTCTTTTGAAATTGCAGTGCACGCCGCCACCGGATTAAGCGTGATTGTGGTGTTCTGGAAAGATATCGTAAAACTGCTGCAGGGCCTGTTCAAGTTCAAATGGAACGACGAGACCAAATACATCGCCCTGATTTGCATCTCAATGATTCCGGTATTCATTGTGGGCGTGTTCTTCAAAGATCAGGTGGAAGCCATTTTCGGCACCGGACTCACCGTGGTGGGCTGCGCCCTGATAGTCACCGCCATCTTGCTGGCCATAAGCCAGATATACAAACCCCAACAGCACAAGGTCAACTGGTGGCGCGCCCTGGTAGTGGGTTGCGCACAGGCAATTGCCGTGATCCCGGGCCTCTCCCGCAGCGGCTCCACCATTGCCACCGGCCTCATTTGCGGCATCAAGCGCGAAGAGGTCACCAGATTCTCTTTCCTGATGGTGCTGGTGCCCATCCTGGGCGAGGCGTTCCTGGACCTTGTTGGCGGCGGTTTCGCGGCCTCCAGCGTGGGCTGGCTGCCCCTGCTGCTGGGTTTTGTGACGGCGTTTATCAGCGGCCTGTTTGCCTGCAAAGTAATGATCGAGCTGGTCAAGAAGGCTTCCCTGGGCTGGTTTGCAGCCTATTGCCTTGTTGTCGGCATCCTCTGCATAGTGTTGTAATCTATGAATGAGGGCCGGTATATCTTCACTTCCGACGTGCATCTGGGAGCTGAATCCGGAGGCGGGAGCGAAGAGGACTTTATCGGCTTTCTTAACGGGATTCCCGCCGGCACCCGCGCCCTGTATCTTCTGGGCGACATCTTCGATTTCTGGTTCGAGAAAAAGAGCCGCCCGATGGGTCACGACCGGGTTCTGGAGGCGTTGCGCGGCGTAACGGACCGCGGCGTGGAGGTCTTTTTCCTGGGCGGAAACCACGACTACTGGACGTTTGGCGGCCTGGAGCGCGCCACCGGCCTCAAGGTTGTGCGCAAGCAGCCCATAATAGTCGAAATTGGCGGGAAGCGGTTCTGCCTGGCCCACGGCGACGGGCTGGGGCGCATCGGCTTTGGCGGCTGGCTGCTGCAAAAGTTCCTGAAAGGACGCCTCTCGATAGCGCTGAC
>JAEETP010000021.1 GCA_016290415.1 Bacteroidales bacterium | reverse complement strand
TTGCCCTTGTATTCAAGGAACGGGGCTATGCTGTCACGGCCCCTATAGGGGGCCAGGGTCACCGCGTCGCAAGGCATATTGTCAAAGAAGGCCTTGGCATAGCGGGCGGCGGTGTTGCCAATGTCGCCGCGCTTGGCATCGGCTATGACCATAATCTCGGGGTAATGCTCTTTTATGTAGCCGACGGTCATTTCCAGCTGCTGCCATCCCCAGGCGCCGTAGCACTCGTAGAATGCGGTGTTGGGCTTGTAGCATACGGCACAGTCGGCGGTGGCATCTATGATATCGCGGTTGAATATGAACAGCGGATACTGCTCGCCGTCCAGCGCCGCGGGGAGTTTTTCCAGCACGGTGTCCAGCCCCACGCACAGGCAGCTGCGCTTGGCCTTTATCTGCTCGTAAAGTTGATTAGCGGTCATAATATTTATAGAATAGCGCTATGGATTCCATCCCTTTGAAAAGCTGGTCCAGCAGGTAGCTCTCGTTGGGAGAGTGTATGAAGTCGCGCTCCAGGCCAAAGCCCATAAGCAGCGGGTCGGCGCCCAGCATTTGCTGCATTTCGGCCAGGATGCCGATGCTGCCGCCGCCGCGGGCCGGCACCGGCTCTATGCCGTACACCTCGCCCATCGCCCTGGATGCGGCCTTGTAGGCGGGAGAAGACACCGGAATCAGGAAGCCGTCGCAGCCGTGGTTTTCATAGACCTCGACGGTGACATCGCTGGGAGCGATGGATTTGATATGCTTCCTGAACAGCTCCGCGATTTTGCCGCAGCGCTGGTTGGGCACCAGGCGCATAGAAACTTTGGCGCGGGCCTCCTTGGGAATGATGGTCTTGGAGCCTTCTGCTGTGAAGCCACCCACTATGCCGTTCACATCCAGGCACGGACGGATGCTGCGCCGTTCCTGGCTGGTGTAGCCCTTCTCGCCGCGCACGCCGCGCACGCCAATCTCGTGGGCGAATTCCTCTTCGTCAAAGGGCGCCCTGGAGAGCATTTCCCGCTCTTCGGCAGAGAGTTCCACCACATCGTCGTAGAAGCCTTTTATGGTCACTCGGCCGTCCTTGTCTATCAGCTGGCTGATGATGTCGCACAGCACGTTGGCCGGGTTGGCCACGGCGCCGCCGTAGTGTCCGGAGTGGAGGTCTGTGGAGGGGCCTTTGACCACTATTTCCATATAGGCCAGGCCGCGCATTCCGCAATTGATGGAGGGGACTTTGGCCGATATCATAGTGGTGTCGGAAACCAGAATCACATCGCAGGCGAGCATCTCCTTATTGTCCCTGACCCAGGCGGGCAGGGAGGGCGAGCTTATCTCCTCTTCCCCTTCGAATATGAATTTCACGTTGTGGTTCAGCTGCCCGGTTTTCACCAGATATTCAAACGCCTTCAGGTGCATGAATATCTGCCCTTTGTCGTCGTTGGCGCCGCGGGCGTAGATGGCGCCGTCGCGGATCTCGGGCTCAAACGGGTCGCTTTTCCACTCGTCTATCGGGTCCACCGGCTGCACGTCGTAGTGGCCGTAGACCAGCACCGTGGGCCGAGCGGGGTCAATGATTTTCTGCGCGAACACCACCGGGTGGCCTTCGGTAGGATATACATTGGCGCTGTCGGCTCCGGCCTCCATCAGAAGCTCTGTGAGACGAAAGGCGCAGCGCGCCATATCCTCTGCGTGCTCCGGCTCGCTGCTCACCGAAGGGATGCGCAGCAGAGAGAATAATTCATTGTAAAATCGGGACTCGTTTTGCTTAATATATTGATTCATATATCGTATTTTTACAAAAATAGCTAATTTTTACTAACTTTGTGGACTTTTAGCCCGACAATAAATCATATTAATAATAAAATGCAGATAAAAGAGAAAAAAATCGACGACCTCAACCTTAAGTTGACCGTCACACTGGACAAGGCTGACTGGGAAGAGCCCAGGAAGAAAAAACTAAACGCTTTCCGCCATCAGGCAGACATCAAGGGCTTCCGCAAGGGTATGGCTCCTATGTCGCTCATAGAGCGTCTCTACGGCGGCCAGGCTATGGCAGAAGTTGTCAACGGCCTGATTAGCGACGGCATCAACAAACACATCGAGGACAAGAAGCTGGAAATCATAGGCGAGCCTCTCCCCACCGACAAGGATATGAAAAATGACTGGGAGAATGGCGAAAAGCTCAGCTTCGAATATGAGATGGGTCTTTATCCCAAGATTGACGTGGACATCACCGCAGAGGACAGCATCCCCTACTACAAGGTGCGCGTGACCGAGGCTGCAAAGGCTGACTACAAGAAGAACCTGCTCAAGCAGTTCGGCACTCTGGTAGACGGCAAGAAACTTGGCGCCGACGACTTTATGACCGCCGATTTCGAGCAGGGCGAGACCAAGGTAGAGGACACCTACGTGGCGCTGCGCTCTATGGCTTCAGAAGAGATCAAGAAGAGTTTCATAGGCATCAAGCCGGGCGAGGTGCGCGACGTGAACGTGGTTGAGACCTTTGCCAACGAGACCGACCGCGCCGCTATGCTCCATCTCAAGAAAGAGGAGCTGGCCGCCAAGGAGCCCGTATGGAAGATGACCGTGAAGAGCATCAAGACCTATAAGGATGCAGAGGAGAACCAGGAGACCTACGACAAGATTTTTGGCAAGGACGTGGTCAAGACTCCCGAGGACTTCGACAAAAAGATTGCAGAGCGCCTGGCAGATGAATATCAGGGCGAGAGCGACTACCGCTTCAGCATAGACGCCCGCGAGTACCTGGTGAAGAAGGCTGATATCAAGCTTCCCGAGGCGTTCATTAAGCGCTGGCTGCTGGCCGCAAACGAGGGCAAGTTCACCGCAGAGGACATCGAGAAGGACTTTGACGCCTTTATGAAGGATTTCCGCTGGGACATCGTGCGCAACCGCCTTATGAAGGCTCACGACATCAAAGTCACCAAAGAGGATATGGAGCGTGAGGCACGTGCTTTCGTGAACTATCAGTACGCTATGTACGGCCTCTCTTCCCTGCCCGAAGAGCAGACCAAAGAGGCTGCAACCCGCCTCCTTTCAGACCAGGAGCAGGCTCGCCGCATCTACGAGAAGGTAGAGAACGACCTGGCTGTAGATTATATCAAGAAAAACGCTACCCTGACCAAGAAGAGCATCTCGCTGGACAAGATGCGCGAACTGGCAAAATAACTCTTATGAAATCTGAATTCGAAAAATTCGCGATCAAAGATCGCGGCATAAGTTCGCTGACGCTGGACGGCTACGGCAAGATTGTCTCCAGCTATATGAACCCTATGATCATAGAGGAGCGCCAGCTGAACGTGGCCCAGATGGACGTTTTCTCCCGCCTGATGATGGACCGCATCATCTTTCTGGGATGCCCCATCAACGACGAGGTGGCCAACATCATCCAGGCGCAGCTGCTGTTTCTGGACAGCAACGGGTATGACAGCGACATTTCGCTGTATATAAACTCCCCCGGCGGCGAGGTGTATGCAGGTCTGGGCATCTACGACACTATGCAGACCATCGCCAGCGACGTGCACACCATCAACACCGGCCTTGCGGCATCTATGGCCTCCATACTGCTGGCAGCCGGCACCAAGGGCAAGCGCAGCGCCCTGCCCCACAGCCGCGTGATGATTCACCAGCCTATGGGCGGCGCTCAGGGACAGGCCTCCGACATAGAGATCACCGCCCGCGAGATCCTCAAGCTCAAGGACGAGCTCTATCAGATTCTGGCAGAGCACACCGGCAAGACTTTCAAGCAGATTGTAAAGGATGCCGACCGCGACTACTGGATGACGTCAAAGGACGCCCTTGAATACGGAATGATAGACGAAATTGTTACAAGACCTGCCTCCAAGGCAGCCAGGAAATAATGGCAAAAACTCCCAAGACACCCTCCCGGTGCGTTTTCTGCGGCCGCAGCCAGGACGAAGTGAACCTGCTCATCACCACAGAGAACGCCGCCATCTGCAGCGACTGCGCAGAGGCTGCGTATAATGCGGTGCGCGAGGTCCTTCACCCCGCCGGCAGCTCCATAAAGAGCAACGGCAAGGTCACCGGCGAATTCTCGCTCAAGAAACCGCGCGAGATGTACGACTTTATGAGTCAGTACGTCATTGGCCAGGACGCCGCCAAAAAGGTGCTGGCGGTGGCGGTATACAACCACTACAAGCGCATCGAAAACGAAGGCCACAGCGTCATAGAGAAGTCCAACATTCTGCTGGTCGGTCCTACCGGCACAGGTAAGACCCTGCTGGCCCGCACCATCGCCAAGATGCTTAACGTGCCGTTTGCCATTGTGGACGCCACCATCCTCACCGAGGCGGGTTATGTGGGAGAAGATGTAGAGAGCATTCTCACCCGCCTGCTTCAGGATGCCGACTATGATGTCAAGCGCGCCGAGCGCGGCATCGTGTTCATAGACGAGATAGACAAGATTGCCCGCAAGAGCGACAATCCCTCCATCACCCGCGACGTGTCGGGCGAGGGCGTGCAGCAGGCGCTTCTGAAAATCATAGAGGGCAGCATAGTGAATGTTCCTCCTCAGGGCGGCCGCAAACATCCCGAGCAGCAGATGATTGCCGTAAACACCGACAATATCCTGTTCATCTGCGGCGGTGCCTTTGAAGGCATAGAGCGCCACATCGCCCACCGTCTGAACACGCAGGTTGTGGGTTATGACGCCCAGAAGCGGCGCGACTTGATAGACAAGAACAATATGATGCAGTACGTGGCGCCTCAGGATCTGCGCGCCTACGGACTCATCCCCGAGATTATCGGCCGCCTGCCGGTGATCACTCACCTCAACGCGCTGGACCGCAACACCCTGCGCGCCATCCTCACCGAGCCCAAAGACAGCATCATAAAGCAGTACACAGAGCTTTTCCGCCTGGACGGAATAGAGCTGGTGATTGGCGAGGATGTGCTGGACTTTATTGTGGACAAGGCCATAGAGTTCAAGCTGGGCGCCCGCGGACTCCGCTCCATATGCGAGACTATGATGATGGACGCTATGTTCGATGCCCCCACCAGCAAGAAAAAGAAGTTTGTGGTTACCCTTGACTATGCAAAGCAAAAGGTAGAGCAGAGCGCACTGTACGTCACCGCTCTCACCAACAGGGAAGATGACTAAGGTTTCGGTCATAATCCCCCTGTACGACTCTGCACGGTTTTTACCTTCCCTATTCGAAAATATCGCGCAGCAGACCATCGCTGCCGATCTGGAATTCATTTTCATAGACGATCACGGCAGCGACGATTCGCTATCGGCGGCCCGTTCGCTGGCAGCCTCGTCGCCGCTCAAGTGCGTCTTTGGCGCCACCGCGTCCAACGGCGGCCCCGGCGCCGCCCGCAACGTGGGCCTCAAGATGGCCGGCGGCGAATATGTCGCCTTCCTGGACAGCGACGACGCCCTGGATTTTTCGTTCTGCGAAAAACTCTACAATGCGGCTATGGCAGCCGATGCCGACCTGGCCTACTGCGACATACTTGCAGTAAAGGGTTCCGGCAGCACGGTTTGGAGCAACCCGGTGGTCGCTTCCGGCCCGTTTGACAGCGAAAAGCGGCTCTTCTTCCTGAAGAACTATAAATCGTATTTCACCTCTTTCATATACAGGCGCACCCTGCTGACCCGCGAGGGAATCTGTTTCCCCGCCACCCGCAGCGCAGAGGACAGCTGCTTCTTGACCGAGGCGCTGCTTTGCGCCGGCAGCATCGCCTGCGTGAAAGAGCCCCTCTACATCTATCAGATGCGCCGCGACTCCCTCTCGCTGGGACGCCTGGACGGACGGCATATGCAGCGGATGGCATCTTTTGACGCCCTGCTGGACTTTGCCCGCAGCAAGAATCTGTACGATGAGTTTGGCCAGATGCTGGACTATCTATACGTGAAAAAGGCCGCCGTGGGCGCCGCCCGCAACAACCCCCTCGCCCGCCGCGAGATCCGCCGGCACTGCCTGGCCGCCGTGCCCGGCTTCCGCAAGAGCCGCTACTGGCGCTCCGACCTCAAACTCCGCCTTGCCGCCTGCCTCCTCCTGGGGCTGTAGCGTGTCGGTCCAATCCCTGGACCGTTACCCCAAAATACGCCCGTTTTTTCGTGTATCCTGCAAACTTTTGGACCGATACCCTAATCTGATGCAAACTTAGTTTGTCGGCATAGACCGCTATAGCTATATTTGTAGTGAAAAGGTGTGGAATGTAGGGTTAGGTTAATATGAAAAAGTGTTATTTGATTTCAACCGAGCATCTTGAGAAGATGCTTTGGTTCAGAAGAGAAGAGGATTTCAAGGTGGGGATGAATTATGTGGCTATTCAGGCCGCTGCCAATCCCAAAGTTACCGTTCTGGCTTTCGTACTGATGTCAAATCACGTGCATTTTGTAGTAATGGGCGACATTGAAGATGTGCTCGCGTTTGTCAACCAGTTTAAGACACGTTATTCCAAATACATTCAAAAAAAGTATGGAATAAAGGAGTTGCTGAGACGAAACAAGATACACGTTAAAGCCGTTGACCCATACGAATTCGAATCGCTTCAGCGGGTGATAGCTTATATCCAGATGAATCCTGTAGCGGCAAATATATGTTCACACCCGGTTCAGTATCCCTGGGGTACAGGAAATACGTTCTTCAACGAGGCCGTCCCGGTGGCAAAGCACCTGGGAGATTATTCCAAGCACGCCCTTGGCAGATTGTTGCACAGCGAGTGTGATTCTCTCCCACCCGATTGGAGGATAACTGCAGATGGATATATATTGCCACAGTGTTATGTCGATGTTGTCACAGTAGAAAAAACCTTTCGCTCACCAAATCGGATGAACTATTTCTATAGCAGTTCATCAAAGGCAAGAAAGCGAATAGAGTCTTCTGAAGGCAACCTACCTTCATTCCGAGACCAAATCATTCTGGCGGCAATGCCGGATCTTTGCCGGACCCTCTTCCAGAAAGGAGGTTTTGATCAGCTTGTGACAGCGGAGCGCTCGGAATTGCTCAGACAATTGAGATTCCGATTCAGTGCAGATGTCAGGCAAATGGCTCGTGTATGTGGACTCACCTACGCTGAAACTGCCAGATTGTTGGATAGTGAATGAGGTAACGGTCCATCACCTGGACCGTTACCCCAATAATCGCCCGTATTTTCGGGTATCCTGCAACATTTTGGACCGATACCGAAACCCAAAAGGCCGTCCCCATTACTGGAGCCGGCCTTTCTTCGACAAATAACTAATATAACTTAAAATACAGATGACGAGGCTTACTTCGCGTAAGCTATGATAAGTCTCGCTATGAGGTCTCGTAGTTTCTCTACCTGGTATTCACCCACGGTGGCTTCAATGTGCTCTTCGCCCACGCCGCTGTGATTGGTGATGAATACGTATGTTCCGTTGGTTGCCATCGCAAAGCTGCGGAGCAGGTATTCGGTGCCCTTGTCTATGCCGCTGGCCGATACCGGAATTATCTTGATGCCCATCTCGGCATACTTGGCAATGGATTTCTGGCAAGAAGCGATGATGGCATCTTCGTGATGGGGCGGAGCGTCCAGCAGCATAAATGCCACGCGGCTCTTTACGTGGGTGTCCCACTGGAGCGACTGGATGCCAGTCTCAAGGGCCTTGTGCACGGCCTCTTCCCAGTCTCCGCCGCCCTCCGCACTCTGCTTGCCAATAAATTTGGAAGTCTCGTTCACATCGTTGGTAAACTGGGAGAACTTGGTGATATATTCATCGCCTTCGTCGCGATAGAACACTGTGCCGGTGCGCACCTGGGCAGTGCATTGCTGGCCCACCAGCTCCAGGATTGCCTTCAGATCCTCTTTCAGGAAGCCGATTTCATCTCCCATACTGCCGGTGGCATCTACTATGAACGCAACGTCAATAGCGTTCAGCACTTTCAGAGGCGCCACGGTATATTCGTTCACTGCTACTTCTGCAGTGTTGGGAGTGGTGAACTGGAGGTCTTTATATGTAGTGCCATTGATGGTCAGGGAATAGTCATCGGGATTCACCTTGAATGAATCGTCGGTCAGGTTTGCCCAGAGAGCGGCGTGGCCGGTGTTGTCGCTCATAGCCGACCAAACGTCCTGTCCGTTTTTCTGGAGTTTCACCTTCATTCCGCACACGGGATCGCCAAAAGAGTCTTTGAGCTCGACATACACAAAATTGCGGGGGAAGAAACTGTAGAAAGATCCGTAGCCGGCCCAGTCCTGGTTGTTGAGCAGCTTGCTCCAGAAATCCCAGTTGGCAATGTCGTTCCACTCGCCGGCAGTCACTACACCGCTGGCATAGTTCCCGCCCTGCTGCCCCTCGCTTGGGCCGCCGGAAACATCAGCGCTGTATTCGCCCGGCGCCGGCATACCGGCAATATCTCCATCCTTTACGGGGTAAAAATCCATAAATCCTTTGGAACAGCCGGCCAGAGATGCCAACAGCACCACACCTGCCGCCAAGAGGGATATTCCATTTATTTTTTTCATATATTTGTAAACACTTTTTTGCCTTCTCGTTTTATTAAATGCAGCAGTAGGCAAATCTTAACAGACTTTTTTAAATTTTTTCACTTATGAAGGGTATCGTCCTCGCCGGCGGCAGCGGAACCAGGCTCTATCCAATCACAAAAGGGGTCAGCAAGCAGCTGCTCCCGGTCTATGACAAGCCTATGATTTATTATCCGGTTTCGGTGCTGATGCAGGCCGGAATCCGCGAGATACTGATTATCTCCACGCCGCAGGACCTGCCGGCATTCAGGCGCCTGATGGGCGACGGCGGCGACTTTGGCGTGCGTTTCAGCTATGCCGAGCAGCCCTCTCCCGACGGCCTGGCGCAGGCCTTTATCATCGGCAAGGATTTTATAGGCAGCGACTGCGCCTGCCTGGTGCTGGGCGACAATATCTTTCACGGTCAGGGCTTTGAGGCGATGCTGGCAGAGGCTATGGAAACAGCCCAGAAGCGCGGCAAGGCCACCATTTTCGGCTATCGCGTGGCCGACCCCCAGCGCTATGGCGTGGCCGAATTTGACACCGACGGCAACTGCGTTTCTATAGAAGAGAAGCCGGCGCAGCCCAAGAGCAACTATGCCGTGACAGGGCTCTATTTCTACCCTAACGACGTCGTCTCCATAGCGGAGAATGTGAAGCCTTCGGCCCGCGGGGAGCTGGAAATCACCTCGGTGAACCAGGAATTCCTGAATCGCGGGCAGTTGAAGCTGCAGGTGCTGGGCACCGGCTTCGCCTGGCTGGATACCGGCACATTCGGGAGCCTGAGCCAGGCCTCCACATTTGTCGAAGCCATAGAGGACCGCACCGGCGAGTGCGTCGCCTGTCTGGAAGAGATAGCCTGGCGCAAGGGCTGGATATCATCTGAAAAACTTGAATCTCTGGCACGGCCGATGGCCGGCAACAGTTACGGACAATACCTTTTAAATCTGCTGTAGATGGATTTCAAAAAGACAATAATGATTACCGGCGGTGCCGGATTCATAGGCAGCCACGTGGTGCGGCTGTTCGTGAACAAATACCCCGACGTGCGCATCATCAATCTGGACAAGCTGACCTACGCCGGCAATCTTGCCAACCTGCGCGACATAGAGAACAAGCCAAACTATCTGTTCGTAAAGGGTGACATCTGCGACTTTGAGCTGATGATGAAACTGTTCGGGCAGTACGGCATCAGCGGCGTGATACACCTTGCGGCAGAGAGCCACGTGGACCGCAGCATCAAAGATCCGTTCACATTTGCCCAGACCAACGTGATGGGCACGCTGAGCCTGCTGCAGGCGGCCAAACTGACTTGGGAGGCCCTGCCTGAGAAATTTGAAGGGAAGCGCTTTTACCACATCTCTACCGACGAGGTATACGGCGCCCTGGAGATGACCCATCCAGAAGGGATAGAGCCGCCGTTCACCACCAAGGCCTCCAGCGGCGAGCACCATCTTGCCTATGGCGAGAAGTTCTTCACAGAAGATCTCAAATATCAGCCTCACAGCCCATACAGTGCCTCCAAGGCCTCCAGCGACCACTTTGTGCGGGCATTCCACGACACCTACGGGATGCCGACCATAGTGACCAACTGCAGCAACAACTACGGACCCTACCAGTTCCCCGAGAAACTGATACCGCTGTTCATAAACAATATCCGCCACCGCAAGCCGCTGCCGGTATACGGCAAGGGCGAGAATGTGCGCGACTGGCTTTTTGTAGAGGACCACGCCCGCGCCATTGACCTCATTTTCCACAAGGGGAAGATTGGCGACACCTACAATATCGGCGGTTTCAACGAGTGGAAGAACATAGACATCATCAAGGTGCTTATCAATACCGTGGACCGTCTGCTGGGCCGCGCGCCGGGCGAGGATATGAACCTGATAACCTATGTCACCGACCGCGCCGGCCACGACCTGCGCTATGCGATAGACTCTTCCAAGTTGCAGCGCGAACTTGGCTGGGAGCCTTCTCTGCAATTCGAAGAAGGCATAGAGAAGACAGTCCGCTGGTATCTGGACAACCAGGCCTGGATGGACAATGTCACCAGCGGCGACTACCAGAACTACTACAAGTCTATGTACGACGGGCGATGATGAAAAAGATAATGTTTTTCGTGGCAGCAATGCTGCCAGTTGTATTTGCTTCCTGTGAAAAGCAAGAACCACACGAGGATTTTGAGTTCGCTGCTGTCGACATTGGCTTGAGCGTCAAGTGGGCAAATGCAAACCTCGGAGCAACCAGTCCGGAAGATTACGGCGATTATTATGCTTGGGGAGAGACCGAGACAAAAGCGGATTATTCATGGAAAAAATATAAATGGTGCAAAGGAAGCCTAACCAGCCTTTCCAAGTACAACACCAACCCGGAGTTTGGCACCGTTGATAACAATGTCGAGCTTGACCCTGAAGATGACGTGGCACGCGTCAAACTTGGAGGCAGTTGGAGGATGCCAACAGTAGAAGAGATAGATGAATTGGTTTCCACAAGGGGTAATCCTGCCTATCGATGGGAAATGAAAGTAGACGAAGACGACGATCCGCTGGGCTGGACAGTAACTTATCTTGTCAACGGTAACAGCATATTTTTACCCGAAGCATGCAGTAAGTATGAAACGGTAATGATTTCTGGCAACAGGTTCTGGTCTTCTTCCATTGACACCGATCCATATTTGGCCTATTCCCTTAATGAGTATGCGCAAGGCTTCAACGCGGATCACTCTACTAATTACTTCAGGCTGACAATGAACGAACGCTGTGAGGGACTCCCGGTCCGTGCAGTGTGCGACTAATACAGCCCGACCGCATTTCCGGTATCGGTCCAAAATGTTGCAGGATACCCGAAAAAACGGGCTATTTTTGAGGTAACGGTCCAGGTGATGGACCGTTACCGCCATTCATCACTGTTTGTTCAGCGCAGGGAGGTTGATCATCATTCCGGCACCTTGACCGGCAGACACTTCGGGGAGCTTGCCGTCCCACTTTTCTATCCAGTCTTCCTGAATGATGAAGGGGCTGAGCGAGGCGGCAATAGTGCGGTTGTAGTATGCCTCGGCGTCGGCCCTTACACGGGTGGCCTCGGCCTCACCCTTAGCCTTGGCTATCGCAATCTGCGCGTTGGCCTCGGCCTGTTTCACCAGATTCTCTGCCTTCAGCGCTTCCTGGATGGCCTGGTTCTTGGCCTCGATGGCAGCGGACAGGGATGCCGGAGGGGTGATCTGGGAGGTGAATTCATTTACCTTGAAACCCTCGTCTTCCAGGCTCTTTTCCAGCATAGCCCTCACTTCTGCCTCAAACTTGGCCCTGTTGGCCATCAGTTCATCCGAGGTGTAGTTGTTGGCGCAGATACGGTAGGCATCGTAGATGCAGGTGCGCATATAACCAGCCTCGATGTCACGCAGCGGGCGGCGGTACTTGTTGAACACGTAGGTCGCCTTGGAGCGGTCCAGCTGGTAGGCCAGCAGCGGATCCATAAGGAATTCGGCGGCGTCTTTGGTGGTGACGGTAAACGGACTGTAGTCCACCCTCTGTATGTAGACGGGATAGGTGAACACATCGGTGGTAATGGGGTTGTAAAAAATTATACCGCTTACCTGCGTAGCTTTGAGCTCGCCCTGCTCGGTGAGCGAGAATTTGCGGAACTTGATACCAATCTCACTGTTGTCCACCATCTTGGTGCAGCAGAGAAGGAGTATGAACAGAGCAACGGCCACTGCCGACCAGATTAAAATCTTCTTGTTTTTCATATCGGTATTATCGTTTTATGCACAAATGTATATAAAAACATCTTACCACTCCAACTCCGCGGCCACGGGGAAGTGGTCGGAAACGAATTTGGATGTGCCGTACGATTGCGTAATCCGGCGGATGCTCTTGCAGCAGGAGAAGCCCGAATAGAAGATATAGTCTATGTGGCGGTCGTCCATATTGCGGCCCCAGTCGTGCCAGGTAGGGCCGTCATCTGCCTCGGCGGAGGAGGTCCAGGCGTCGGTCATCATCGCCCGCAAATCGGCAAGGCAGGAATCATCTGGATAGACGTTGAAGTCACCACAGAGAATCATTGGCCAGCCTTCGGGGTTCATCTCCCCTATCCTTTCCACCACCAGCGCCAGGCCGTTACGGCGAGCCTGCACTCCGACGTGGTCCAGATGGGTGTTCACAAAGAAGAACTTGCGTCCGCCCTGTTTTTCTTGCAGCAGTGTCCAGGTGGCGGTGCGCTTGCAGGCGGCATCCCAGCCGAAAGAGGGCACGTCGGGCGTCTCGGAGAGCCAGTAGGTGCCCCAGTCTTTCAGTTCGAGCCTGGTGGTGTCGTACAGCACCGACATATGTTCGCCACCGTGGATGCCGTCTTCACGGCCCACTCCCACACACTGATACTGCGGGCAACGCTCCACTATATATTCCAGCTGGAAGTCGTACGCCTCCTGCACCCCGAACACAGCCGGAGCAATGTCTGCAATCATTGCCACAGCCGCTTCCCGCCGGTTTTCCCAGTTGTTCAGAGAGTCCTGCTCCAGGGCCACGCCCAGACGGACATTGAAGGTCATCACAGAGAGCGTACCGGCCTTTCGGCAGGACACGGCAGCAATCATCAAAACCAGAATCCAGATTATCTTTTTCATATTCCAAAGATAACAAAAAAGACCGGCTCGAAAGAACCGGTCTTTTTTGTTATGCACCGAAGTTATCGTACAGGATGCTTTCGGGAGCAACTCCCAGCGAATCCAGCAGGTCGGTGACACATTTGGTCATCATAGGCGGACCGCACATAAAGTACTTGCAATCCTCGGGAGCCTCGTGGTCTTTGAGGAAGGTCTCGTACATCACGTTGTGCACGAAACCGGCGGTGTACTTCACGCCCGCTGCATCGGCTGCCGGATCGGGACGGTCCAGTGCCAGATGGAAGTGGAAGTTGGGGAACTCACGCTCGATTTCTGCGAAATCTTCCAGGTAGAACGCCTCCACAAGGGCGCGTGCGCCGTAGAAGAAGTGCACCTCGCGGTCGGTCTTGAGGGTCTTGAACAGATGCATAATGTGGCTGCGCAGAGGGGCCATACCGGCACCGCCGCCCACGAATATGTACTGCATATCCTTGGGATCGTCCTTCGGGAGGAGGAACTCGCCGTAAGGGCCGCTGATCATAACCTTGTCGCCCGGCTTGCGGGTGAACACGTAGGTGGAGCCTATGCCCGGAGGCACGGGGAGCATCTTGAAGACGCCCTTGGGCTGACTGCGGTCGAACGGAGGAGTGGCAATGCGGACGTTGAGCTTGATCACGCCCTTCTCTGCAGGATAGGAAGCCATTGAATAGGCGCGGATGGTAGGCACGGTGTTCTTGTACTTGATGTCGAAGAAACCGTATTTCTCCCAGTCTGCACGGTATTCGGGATCCACGTCAATTGTAGAGAAGTCTGCATCATAGACGGGGATATCAATCTGGATGTATTCACCACTCTTGAATTCGATGTTTTCGCCTTCGGGGAGCTTGACGGTGAATTCCTTGATAAAGGTAGCCACGTTCTTGTTGGAGATAACCTCGCATTCAAGCTTCTTGACAGACAATGCGCTGTCGGGAATCTCAATCTTGAGGTTGTCCTTGACCTTGACCTGGCAGCCGAGGCGCCAGTGGTCGTTGATCTGCTTGCGGCTGAAGTGCACGGTCTCGGTGGGGAGGATACTTCCGCCGCCCTCAAGTACACGGCACTTGCACTGTCCGCAGGAACCCTTGCCGCCGCAGGCGGAAGGAAGGAAAATCTTCTGGTCGGCCAGAGTTGCCAGCAGCGAACCGCCCTGGGGTACGTCCACCACCTTCTTGCCGTCGTTGATGTCAATCTTAACGGTTCCGCTCGGAGTGAGTTTAGCCTTCACAAAAAGCAGCAGCGCAACCAGCAGCAGTATAAGTGCCAGGCAAGCTACTACAGAAACTATCAATGTTTGCATACTCATAATCCAGCCCTCCTATAATTGAATACCCATAAAACTCATAAACGCGATACCCATAAGGCCGGTGATGATAAACGCCAGACCGAGGCCCTTGAGGCCCTTGGGCACATTGGAGTATGCAAGCTTCTCGCGGATGGCCGCCATACAAACGATGGCCAGGAACCAGCCCACACCGCTGCCGAGGCCAAAGACGAAGGCTTCGCCGAGGGTCTCGTAGGCACGCTCTTTCATAAACAGCGAACCGCCCAGGATGGCGCAGTTTACTGCAATCAGAGGGAGGAAGATACCCAGGGAGTTGTAGAGGCTGGGAGCGAATTTCTCCACTGCCATTTCTACAATCTGGGTGAAAGTAGCGATGGTTGCTATGAACACGATATAACTCAAGAAACTCAGGTCTACGCTTGCATAACTGGGATTGAGCCAGGTAAGCGCACCGGGCTTGAGGATATATTCATAGAGAAGGTAGTTGAGCGGGAGGGTGATGCCCAGCACGAAAATCACGGCCAGACCCAGACCCGCAGCGGTCTTGACATTCTTCGAAACTGCCAGGAATGAGCACATTCCCAGGAAGAATGCAAAGATCATATTGTCTACGAAGACAGACTTGATAAATAAATTCAAATATTCCATAGTGCCTGCCTCCTATTTCTCTTGAAGATCTTTCTGTATGCTTCTCTGGATCCATACCACGCAGCCCAGGAGGATCAGCGCCATAGGAGGGAGAATCATAAGACCATTGTTCATATACCAGCCGCCGTTCTCAATGTACCAGCTAGCAGGGATTACCTGGAAGCCGAAGATGGTACCGCTGCCAAGCAGCTCGCGGAAGAAGGCGACAATAATCAGAATCATACCGTAGCCCAGGCCGTTGCAGGCACCGTCCACAAAGCTTGGCCAGGGCTTGTTGCCCAGGGCGAAAGCCTCGATGCGGCCCATAATGATACAGTTGGTGATAATCAGGCCGATGTATACACTGAGCATCTTGCTGGTGTCATAGGCAAAGGCCTGCAGCAACTGGTCAATCAATATCACGAACATAGCCACCACAACCAGCTGCACGATGATGCGCACGCGGTTGGGGATGGAGTTCCTGAGCAAAGAGAGTATCAAGCTTGAGAAAGCGGTTACGATGGTCACAGAAAGTGCCATCACAAGGGCGCCCTTAAGCTGTACGGTCACTGCCAAAGATGAGCAGATACCGAGCACCAATACGGTGATTGGGTTGTTCTTAAAGAACGGTTTTGTGTAGATATCCTTATTCATCTTTCTCTGTATTTACGGGTTCATTTTCACACTGGCCTTCGCACTCGCCGCAACACTGCTGGCCATCGCACTGACCTTCTCCGCAGCACTCTTTCTTTGCTGCCTTGCCGGTCAGGAATGCCTTGTAGGCACCCAGCCACTGCTCGAGCGAAACGCTCACAGCCTTGGAAGTCATAGTAGCGCCGGAGATGGCATCTACGCCATTGGCAGAGCCGTTTGCACCACCCTTGATCACCTTTACGGAAGAGAACTGACCGGCATCGGAAAGTTTCTTGCCGCGGAACTGGGTGTAGAAAGCGGGTTCCGCAATCTTGGCACCGAGGCCCGGAGTCTCGCTGGCGTGGTCAAAAATGGCGCCGGCGACGGTCTCATTGTCATCTTCTACTGCAACATAGCCCCAGATTGCACCCCAGAGGCCGGCACCGTACATAGCCAGGATGTTGACCTTGCGGCCGTCGTCCATTGTGCACTCGTACACGGGGAGCTTCACGTCAAGCCCCTTCTTGAGGTTGGAATACTGAGTCTTGAGATCGATATCCTTGAAAGCGTCCACACCTTCCAGCACGTTGCCCTCTGCATCGATTGCAAATGCATTGGCGCCGATATGGTCGTTGTAGAGCTTCATAAAGTCTGCATTCTTGTCCACACTGCCGTCTGGGTTCTGGCCCATATTGGCAGCCAACATAATGGTCTTCATCTTGGCAAGGTCCATATTGTCCTGCTGCCTCTGCTTCAGTGCAGAAGCCGCAAATGCCAGGATAGCCGCAACTATCACGACCAGTACGGTCGTGTAGATAACTGTGTATAAATTGCTGTTAGTATTCATATCCTTGCATTTTAAGCGGTTTTGGCCCTGCGCAGGCGACGGCGCACGTTAGCGTTGACTACCAGATGGTCAATGAGCGGTGCGAATGTGTTCATAAGCAGGATGGCGAGCATCATACCCTCCGGATAGCCGGGGTTGAAGAGGCGCAGCAGCACTGCGAATGCGCCAATCAGGAAGCCGTATATCCACTTGCCGGTCTCTGTCTGGCAGCTGGTCACAGGGTCGGTTGCCATAAACACGCAGCCGAATGCGAAGCCGCCCATAATCAACTGATAGTATGCGGGAACATCGCCCAGCAGACCCACCAGCAGACCGCCGGCCACGCAGCTGAGCATAATCTTCCAGCTGGCAACGCCGGTCCAGATGAGCAGGATGGCACCCAGCAGGATGCAGAGGGTGGAAGTCTCACCCACGCTGCCGGGGATAAGACCCACGAACATATCCATAGCGGAGTAGTGCAGGTTGCCGGCGGTCATCTCGCTCAGAGGTGTAGCGCAGGAAACTGCATCGTAGCCGGCCTTGTGGGCAACCCACACGGCGTCGCCGCTCATCATCTTGGGATATGAGAAGAACAGGAAAGCACGGCACAGAAGTGCGGGGTTCCAGATATTCATACCGGTGCCGCCGAATACCTCCTTGCCTATAACCACTGCAAAGGCAACTGCAATTGCAAGCATCCACAAAGGAATGGTAACGGGCACGATAAGGGGAATCAGGAAACCGGTCACAAAGTAACCTTCGTTGACCTCCTCACCCTTGATCTGGGCAAACATACACTCGAAGAACAGACCTACGATGTAAGAAACCAGATAGAGGGGAAGAATCTTCAGGAAGCCTTTCCAGACCATTGTCCAAAAGCCCCAGCCCAGGCCGTACGCCAGGTTCATCTGGTAGCCGATGTTGTAGATGCTGAAAAGGAACACGGGGATAAGCGCGATCATCACTGTAATCATTGTACGCTTGAGATCTACGCTGTCTTTGATGTGAGTACCGCGGGAGGTCACTGTCTTAGGCACGAAGAAGAAGGTCTCCATCGCGTCGAAGAAAGAACCCAGGGCGCTCAGCTTGCCGCCTTTGGAGAAGGTCGGCTTCATTTTGTCCAAAGTTTTTCTCAGTGCGCTCATAATTACATCATCTCCTTAAGCATAAGGTCTATACCGTCGCTGAGAATCTTCTGGATCTCAATCTTGGAAGGACATACAAACTCGCACAGTGCGAAATCCTCCGGGATGACTTCGTATATACCCAGGTTTTCCATTTTTTCAATATCCTTTGCCAGGCAGGCCTTGAGCAGGTATACCGGATAGATATCCATAGGAAGCACCTTGCCGTAGACATCGCTCACCACGAAGGCGCGGGGGCCGCCGTTGGTGTTGGTGTCCAGCTTGTAGGTTTTCTTCTTTCCTGCCAGCCAGGACCAGTAAAGGTGGGAGAAACTGAACTTTTTCAGGCGGAAAGGCTTGATCCAGCCCAGCATCTCGTAGTAGTCACCCTCTTCCAGCAGGGTCACCTGGTTGTCAAAGAATCCCAGATAACCGTCTGCGCCCACATTCTCGCCGGTGAGGACATCGCCGCTGATGAAGCGGACGTTACCCTTCTTTGCATACTTGGCGATGGAGGCCAGGCTCATACCCTGGACGGCCTTGACGCAAACCGGATTCTCGGCTGCGGGACCGGTGACTGCCACAACGCGGCTCATATCGTAGGTTCCGGTGGCTATGCAGCGGCCGATGGCGGCCAGCGACACGAGGTCCACGGTCCATACAATCTCACCCTTGTTGATGGGAGAAATGTGGTTGATCTGCACGCCTACGTTGCCTGCGGGGTGCGGGCCGCTGAAGGTGTGGGGAATTACACCCTTGAGGCTGCTCATTGCACTGCCGGCAGCCTTGGCTGCGTTAAGGCTGAAGTGCACGCCTCCATTGGTGAGACGGCCCAGGGCGTCGATACCTGCCTGGAGATACTCCATCTGGCCTTCCATCACAAAGTCGGGATCGGGAGCCAGAGGGGCGGTGGCCATTGCAGAAACAAAGATGCTCTTGGGCGTCAGTTCAGGATTGGCGACGATGCCGTAGGGACGTTGTTTGATCATTGGCCAGAGGCCTCGCTCCAGAAGCAGGTCCACTACAGCCTTGCGGTCCATCTTGGCCAGGTCCACAGCATTGTACTTGACGCTCTGCTGCTCTTTATCTGCCTTTACGACCACGGCGAGAAGCTTGCGCTTGTCACCACGTACGACTGCCTGGACAACACCGCTCACCGGAGAACAGAAACGGATGCTCGGGCACATCTTGTCCACAAAGAGGGCATCACCGGCTTTCACGGCGTCACCTTCTTTCACGGCCAGCTTGGGAACCAGCGCCTTGAAATCCGTGGGCTTGATTGCGACTAAGTCAGGAGCTACAGTTTCTGCGATCTTAGCGGGGGCGGCGCCTGCTAGAGGTATATCCAGCCCCTTTTTCAATCTGATGTGTTCTGACATTTTAAAGTTATTTGTTGATAAATGAATTTTCGCTGAAAAATCGCGCGCAAATATACCTATAATATTTCGGATTTCAATTATTTTTGCGTTATGAACAACACTGGACGCGAAGAGATATTAAGGGGTCTGAACGAGGCGCAGCGAGAGGCTGTAGAGAGCATCGAGGGGCCGTTGTTGATAGTGGCCGGGGCGGGCAGCGGAAAGACGCGCGTGCTCACCTGCCGCATTGCCAATCTTATAGACAAGGGGGTGGAACCCTGGCGGATACTCGCCCTTACCTTCACCAAGAAGGCCGCCGGCGAAATGAAAAGCCGCATCTCGTCCCTGGTGGGCGAGCGCAGCGCCGGCCGCATCTGGATGGGGACCTTCCACTCTGTATTCGTGCGGTTCCTGCGTGAATACGCCGATTTGCTGGGCTATCCGCGCCAGTTCACCATCTACGACGCCGCCGACACCAAGTCGGCCATAACCAAGTGCATCAAAGAGCTGAATCTGGACGACAAGACCTACAAGCCTTCGGCGGTGGCGGCGCAGATTTCAAGGGCCAAGAACGACTTGCTCACCGCCGCGGCATATTCCGTCAATGCCATCTATCAAAACGATGACAAGGCGGCACGGCGCCCCCGCCTGCACGAGGTGTACTCGCTGTATGCCGCAAAGTGCAAGGCTTCAGGCGCAATGGACTTTGACGATATCCTGCTGAACACCAACATACTTTTCCGCGACCACAAAGAGGCCCTGGAGGCCACCCGCGACCGTTTCAAGTATATTCTGGTGGACGAGTACCAGGACACCAACTACGCACAGTACCTGATTTTGAAAAAGCTGGCGGCGGTGCACCACAACATCTGCGTGGTGGGCGACGACAGCCAGAGCATCTACTCTTTCCGCGGGGCGCGCATAGAGAATATCCTCAGTTTCCAGAAAGACTATCCCGAGAGCCGCATTATCCGGCTGGAGCAGAACTACCGCTCTACCCAGACCATTGTAGATGCCGCCAACAGCCTGATAGACAAGAACAAAAACCGCATCAAGAAGGTGTGCTACTCCAAGTCCGCCACGGGAGCGAAGATACACGTGATAAACGCCGCCAGCGACTTTGAAGAGGGACACGCCATCGCCGCCGCCATCAAGCGGATCCTCTGGCGGGAAAAGGCAGAATACAGCGATTTTGCAATACTTTACCGCACCAACGCCCAGAGCCGCGTGCTGGAAGAGTCGCTGCGCAAGCAGAACCTCCCCTGCCGCGTGGTTTCTGGCACATCGTTCTTCGACCGCGCCGAGGTCAAGGATATGGTGGCCTATTTCCGGCTGGTAATCAATCCGCAGGACAACGAGGCTTTCCGCCGCATAATAAACTTGCCCGCAAGGGGCATCGGCGCCACGTCGCTGGCCGCCCTGGATGTGGCAGCCTCCAACGCAAAAGTCTCTTTGCTGCAGGCCACAATGCTGCCGGAGGCCGACCTGCTGGCCGCCGGGCTCAAGACCGGGGCCATAGCCAAGTTCAAGGAGTTCTACAATATGATTATGCCTATGGCCGCCAAGGCCGCCGTGACCGACGCCTACACGTTAGCCACAGAAATCGGGCTCAAGAGCGGAATGATGGCATATCTCCAGTTCCAGCAGGACAAAGAGGGGAAAGACCGCCTGGAGAACGTGCAGGAGCTGTTCAACGGCATCAAGCAGTATCTTGAAGACGAGGCTGAGCAGCGCAAGTACTACGACCCGGAAACTGGAGAGGATATGGCCTCGCCAGACGATATAATAACCATCTCTGACTATATAGAGAACTTTACCCTGCTCTCCTCTGCAGAAAAAACCGACGACAATATAGACGACGACAATCGCATCAACCTTATGACGGTGCACTCTTCCAAAGGACTGGAGTTCCCCTTCGTGTTTGTGGCGGGACTGGAAGAGAACCTTTTCCCCAGCGGCAGCGACTTGCTCCCCGCCGACATAGAAGAGGAGCGGCGGCTGTTCTACGTGGCGATTACCCGAGCAGAAAAGGAGGTATCCCTCTCCTACGCATCTATGCGTCACCGCTACGGCAAGGAAGAGTTCAACCAGGTGAGCCGCTTCATCACCGAGATTGACGGCAGATATCTGGACGGAGACGTGCCGCAGCGATCGGCCTTCGACGACTTTGGCCGCGCGGCAAACAGCGGCGGTTTTGGCAGCTGGGAGCGCACTTCGGGAGAAACTTCCACCGGCAAGTGGGCGCCGAACTACGGCCGGCCTCAGGCCCCGCCAAGACCTCAGCCCTCTTCCCGGCCGCAACCGTATTCAAAACCCGCTGCGCCAGTGAGGCCCATACCCAAGGCTCCGGCAGTCCGCAGGCCGGCACCTGCCGATTTCAAACCCGACCGTCCGGAAGATATCCGCGCCGGAATGCGGGTGGAACACAACATTTTTGGCCCCGGCATAATCCAGAGCGTAGAGGGCACTGGAGGCGATGCAAAGGCTATTTTCGTGACCGACGGCGGAGAAACAAAAAAACTTATTCTCAAATACGCCAAATTGCGCATTTGCCGGTAATCATCGGCACACTATTTGCAAATTATCACTATGAATTTTTCATAGTTTAGGTTATGGTTAAGGAAGGAGGCCGTCATCCGAAAGGGGGCGGCCTCTGATTTTATATCCACCCTATCCCAGCGCATCGAAAGCATCTGGGAGATAGGTCACCGAGACCACCTCCTCCCCATCGGTTACGACCGTAACCACATCGAACTTTATTTCCTTGCGGGTGGGATGCTCCGCATAAAAAGCCCTGGCGGCCCTTATCAGCTTGCGCCGCTTGTCTGCGGTAACATTTTCACTCGGGTCAAAGCCGTCTCCGCAGCGCAGGGTCTTGACCTCAACGATTCTGATGCTGACGGCATCTTCCATTATCAGGTCCACCTCCAGATGGCCGCTGCGCCAGTTGCGCGCAACCAGCTCCATCCCGAACCCCCTCAGGTATTCGAGCGCCGCAGTCTCTCCCCTTCTCCCAAGCTCTCCCCGGCTGTTCATTGGCTATTCCTTCTTTCTGAAAAAGACTATGAATTTGACTATGCAGAGCAGGATGAACGCCACAATTATGCTTTCCAGCTCCATCCTGTTGCGGTTAAGTGTTGATATTGCCTCCATCTCAGACGACCCGCTGGGATTGAACACTATCTTTGGCGAAGCTGCGGCCGGATATGCCCACTTGCGCACTATAAAGCAGTCGTCAAGCCAGGTGAGACCGCCGTTGGAACGGTTGAAGGTCATAAGCAGTTTGAGGTCGGCGCGGGCATTTTCGCACTCTTCTGGCAGCCCCTCGATCTCGGCAGGAGATACCACCATAAAGTCCATCCCCTGCTCCAGGGCCTTGTCGCGGATCTTGGTGATGGCCTCCACACCGTGACGCTTCAGGAATTTGTCGGGATGGTAAATGGTCATCAGCAGCAGGTTGCGGCGGGAGAGAATCTCCTCTGTAATTTCCTGCCCGTCAGGCGATTCTATCACAAAATCGGCATCGGAGGCATTGGCTCCGCCGGCAGAGATCTGCTTGGTGACAGTTTCTACATAGGTCCAGGTGGAATCGGGGATATTCTCCAGGTCGAAGGTCTGCCGAATGCCATTCTTCTCATATATAAATTCCGTCTCAAACTCCGGAACCGCATCGGCCTTGACACCGGCGGTGACTTCGCTGCCGGCGCGGTAGGGAGTATATTCCTGCAGCGGGGCTTTGGTCAGGGTCCTGATAGGGATATACAGCGCCAGCGCCAGGAAAAGGATGGTGAAGAACCACTCCCAGCCGGGATACCGGAATTCTGAAATCTTCTTGCGGAAGATGAAGATTATCAGCGCCAGCGGCAGCAGTATCAGGTTTTTGAAGAACGTCTGCCAGTTGGTAAGGTGTATTGCCTCGCCAAAGCAGCCGCAGTCGCTTATCGGGTTGAAAACGGCCAGATAAAGGGTCAGCGGGGTGAAGATGGCCAGCAGCAGAAACGCCACCCACGCGAAAATGCGGATGCGCAGCCGAAGCAGCAGCGCCGTGCCGGTCAGAAACTCCAGCGTGGCCAGAGTGATGCCCAGCACCAGCGAAGCCGGGGCTATGAATCCTAAGCTGAACGCCTCAAGATACTCCTTGATGACCAAGGATGTACCCACCGGGGCCAGCAGTTTCACAAACCCCGAGAAGATAAGCACCAGCCCTACTATCAGGCGGCAGAAGCGGGCCGACCCTTTCATAACTTGCTCTTGATTTTTGCGAAGATGGCCTCAGGTGCCATTATGCGGCCCGTCTGGGCATCGGCGCAGTCTATGCGGATAAAGTTCTTGTCAGTTTCGCAGCAGGCGCGATACACGGCGCGGACCCTCTTCTGGAACTCGATGTCTGCCTCGTGAATATCCTGGGCACCCTCCAGATAATCGCGGTCACTGCCGCTGCGGGTGTGCTGCAACTCACTCTCCACAAAATCGATGGGCACGTCCAGGAACAGGTTCAGGTCGGGCTGCGGAATCTTGAAAGTGTTGTATTCCAGATCAAATATCCAGTCGCGCAGCTCCTGTGCCTTTGCGGGATCCTTGACCTTGGCCGTCTGGAAAGCGATGTTGCTGTAGACATAGCGGTCCAGCACCACGCAGTAGCCGTCTTCCAGCCACTCGTTTATCTGCTGCGCAGCGGCGTGACGGTCCTCTGCGAAAAGCAGCGCCACCAGCTGCGGATGCACCGCCTCGTTGGAGCCGTACTCCCCTTTCAGGAAATTGGAAATCAACCCGCCGAACGGCTGCACATCGTACCTCGGAAAATGGAGATACTTGAGCTTTTTGCCGCTCTGCTCCAGATAATTGCACAGCATCTTCAGCTGTGTGGACTTCCCCGCCCCATCCAGGCCTTCCAGAACTATTAACATATACTTTGTCGCTTAATGTGTATCTTTGCAAATATAACGAATTTGTTTATGAATTCCTCGGTCAAGATAATGGGAATCGTGAATATCAACGGCGATTCTTTTTTCAGCGGGAGCAGGGTTGCTTCCGAGGGGGAATTCTGTGCGCGGGTAGAGAAGCTGTTTGCAGGCGGGGCTTCTGTGGTGGACATCGGGGCGTGCTCTTCGAGGCCGGGGAGCACATATCCCGGCGTGGAAGAGGAGTGGCGGCGGCTGGAGCCCGCTTTAATGCTGGTGCGCGAACGGTTTGCCGGAAGGCAGTTTTCGATAGACACTTTCTCTTCCGAGATTGTGCGGCGCGCCCACGGCATCATTGGGCCGTTCATTGTAAACGACATCACCGCCGGGCAGAGCGACGAACGGATGCTGCCGCTGGTGGCACAGCTGGATTTGCCCTACATCGCAATGCATAACCAAAATCCGCCGCATATTGCCGGGTGCCGCATCAGAAAGATACTACGCTGCAGGGCCGGCGAGAATGTGGTGGAGAATGTGCTCCGCTTTTTCCGCGGGTTTGAGAAGCGGGCAGCAAAGGCCGGACTCAACAACTGGATTCTGGATCCCGGTTTCGGCTTCGGCAAGGATGTGGAAGAGAATCTGGAGTTGCTGGACCGACTGGACGAACTGAATGTCTTTGGCCGCGAGATTCTGGCGGGCATCTCCCGCAAGCGGATGACCTACGAGCGGCAAGGCCGTAAACCAGAAGACGACGAGACTCTTGCCGAGACCCGTCGTCTTCAGAATATCGCCATTAAACGCGGTGCCGCCTGGATCAGGTGCCACGATGTAGCCACTTTATAATCAGGCTATTTCAATCGTAGCGTTGGGCATAGCTCGCGGCAGAATGCTTCCCGCAATCGCCGGTTGCTCCGCAAACACTTCGTTCCGGCGCCCCCCATTTCCCCTTCTTTGTTCGGCCTTTTATCACAGCCTCACAAAGCGGGGTGATATATTGCTTGGAAGCATTCCGCCGCCTTCGCAATTCAGCCCAACGCCTAAAACACCATCATACTACTTCACCTCCCAGGTGGAGCCGCTGCGCAGGAGTTCGTCCACTGAATGTATTTTGGCGGCGGCGGAAACTTCCTGCAGCTGCTTTTCTACATTCTCGTCGTAGGTAGAGTCCTCTACATTGCGGATAACGCCCAGAGCCACCGGCAGATCGTCCTTCATATCTATCAGCATAGAGTGGATGAAGGTGTCGCGGCACTTGGCATCGTGCACCAGGATGTCGTCCAGCGTGTAGCCGTCCTTGCCGATGGTCACCGCCTTAAGCGCGCTGTTTTCCAGCACGATTCCCTTGTCGTTATTGGCACCGAAAATCATCTTCTCGCCGTCGCGAAGGGTAATGGTCTTGTCGGCACGGACCTCGCGCGCAGAAATGGCAGCGTGTGCGCCGTCGTTGAATATCATACAGTTCACCAGCATCTCGCACACAGAAGCGCCTTTGTGCAGCGCTGCCGCCAGGAAAATCTCCTGGTTGGTCTTCATCTCCACGTCCAGGCCGCGGGCAAAGAAGGTGCCGCGGGCGCCGATTACCAACTGGCCGGGGGTGAAAGGATTCTCCACAGTGCCGTAGGGCGACGTCTTGGTGATGGCGCCAAACTTGGATGTGGGGCTGTACTGGCCCTTGGTGAGGCCGTAGATCTGGTTGTTGAAGAGGATGATGTTCAGGTCCACATTGCGGCGGATAGCGTGAATGAAGTGATTGCCGCCGATGGCCAGCGCATCACCGTCGCCGCAGGCCTGCCATACGCTAAGCTCGGGGCGGGCCACCTTGAGACCGGTGGAGAGCGCCGTGGCGCGGCCGTGAATGCCGTGGAATCCGAAGGTATCCATATAGTAAGGCAGACGGCTGGAGCAGCCGATACCCGATACTACCACAAATTTCTCTTTGGGCAGGTCAAGTGCCTCGCTCACAGAAGGGAGCGCACGCTGCAGTGCTGCCAGAACGGCGTGGTCGCCGCAGCCGGGGCACCAGCGAACTTCCTGGTTACTCTTGAAATCTTGTGCTGTGTATTTCATAGTACTCTCCTCCTTATAAAACTGCTTTTGCTGCCTCTACAATCTCGGCCACGATGAACGGCTGTCCCTGTACCTTGTTGTACTGCAGATATTTGAACTCGGGCAGACGGGCGCGCAGATAGTCGGCGAACTGGCCGGCATTGAGCTCGCACACCATAATCTTCTTGAAGCGTTTAAGCACCTCTGCCGTATTCTTGGGCAGAGGGTTGATATAGTCGAAATGAGCCAGCGAAACCTTCTTGCCATCTGCCTGCAGCTGCTTGGCAGCGGTGTAGAGATGGCCGAATGTACCGCCCCAGCCCACCAGCAGAAGGTCGCCTTCCTGCTCGCCTACAACCTCCAGTTCGGGGATGAAGTCGGCCACCGCTGCGACCTTGGCGGCACGCTGGGCCACCATAAAGGCGTGATTCTCGGGGTCGGATGAGATAGTGCCCACGGGGTTCTTTTCCAGACCTCCCACGCGGTGTTCCAGACCTGCCTTGCCAGGGATAGCCCAGGAACGGACAAAGGTCTTGGGGTCGCGCTCAAACGGCTTGAAAGCGCCTTCGCAGCTGTCGATAACCGGCGGCTTGATGGCGGGATAATCTTTCATCGAAGGGATTCTCCACGGCTCGCTGCCGTTGCCCAGGAAGCCCTCTGTGAGCAGGATGACAGGCATCATATGCTCCAGCGCCAGCTTGGCGGCATTGAACGCTGCGTCAAAGCAGTTGCTCGGGGAGTGAGCAGCCACTATGCAGATGGGGCACTCGCCGTTGCGGCCGTAAAGGGCCTGCGCCAGGTCGGTCTGCTCTGTCTTGGTGGGGATACCGGTAGAGGGGCCGCTGCGCTGCACGTCCACAATCACCAGCGGAAGCTCGGTGATGACCGCCAGGCCCATCGCCTCGCTCTTGAGGCTGAGGCCGGGACCCGAGGTGGTGGTGGCAGCCAGGGCGCCGCCGTATGCGGCACCTATGGCGGTGCATATGCCGGCAATCTCGTCCTCTGCCTGCATTGTCTTCACGTTCAGATTCTTATGAATCGCAAGTTCTTCAAGGATGGCCGTTGCGGGGGTGATAGGATATGAGCCGCAGAACAGTTGCAGACCCGCCTTCTCGGCAGCGGCGATAAGGCCCCAGGCCACGGCCTGGTTGCCGTTGATGTTGCGGTAGGTACCCTTGGGCAGGTCGGCGGGAGCCACGGTGTAGGTGTTGGCAATCGCCTGGATGTTGGCGGCGTAGTTGAAGCCGTCGAACAGCACCTTCTTGTTGGGTTCCACCAGCTGCGGTTTCTTCTTGCCGAATTTCTTTTCCAGATATGCGTAGGTGTACTCCAGGGGCCTGTTGAACAGGTAGAAGCACATACCCAGGGTAAACATATTCTTGGAACGGAGAATGGACTTGGGATCCAGACCGCTGTCGGCCAGACTCTCTTTGGTGAGGCTGGTGATGGGCGCCCAGATGATATTGCGGTCCTCTATGTGCAACTCTG
>JAEETP010000004.1 GCA_016290415.1 Bacteroidales bacterium | reverse complement strand
CTCCATAAGGTTGTGGGCATATGATAGTTCCGCATCATTCAAGCAACCTCCTCGCGCCCTGACATACTGCGACAGTTGACTGGCCAACACATTGAGTCGCATCCACCGCCCTGTCAACCAACCGAGTCTGACCGCCTTATCCATCCGGGACCATTCAGAATGCAGGATGACTTGCCTTTAATCTTTCGTGTGAGTATATCTTTGTTCGCCTCGATATCCTTAGCGAACATACTGAGAGGCCGGGAGGTTACGCTGTCGGATATGAATTTATCTAGGTTGAACATATAAGTGGTAGTTCTTGTCAATGTGAATATATTCTTGTACTTAAACACAGTCACTTCGCCCCCCAACTATGCGGAAAGGTCGAGGGCGATAATTCATATTCCTTCAATCTACCATATATTACAGTATTGAATCATTCTGAATATCTGCCTGAGAGTCATCATCGTCATTTACATTAATGCCATGCTTCTTCAGGAACTCATCTGTTTTAAAATCGATGTAATTCATATCCTTTGAATTTGCAGAATTCTTGATAAGTTCCTTCTTTAGGTCGTTTAACTCTTGCTTGAACTGCCATTCCTGCATATTTTCAGATGCATAATAGACAATGCGATCAATAATGCGAGCGCCTATTGAAAGCGTGTGCTCACTATATTGAGCGAGAGAATGAACCAAAGAACAGAATTGTGTTTCCGGCAAATCAGATGTCAACTCTGTCATATCAAGAAAGACATATGGATTATTAATCCAAACGTTGTTGAAAGATTCAGCAGATACCCTAATCAGTGAATTGTCGTATGTCAATAGTATCCAATGTTCTCCGTTCTTGATGATACGATCGTTTGTACATTTCAGTGCCAACACATCATTAACGATAAGATGATGCGGTTTGTTGTGATAGTCTGACAAATACTCGATATATAAACGATGTATCTCATCTATTTCCTCATCTTTGTATCGGGGAACTTCAAGATATTCAATTCCAGATTGGATTAAAATCGACTGTATATCAGTAGTGACATCTCTGACCCACTCCTTGAAATCGGAATGCTCTGTTTTGATGGCGGGACTGAACGTTGCAAGATAATCTAAAAAACTACTGGGCATTGGTACTTTTTGTCGCATCAAAGCATAGTAATTTGCCACAAAGGCATTCTTTGAATGTTGCATCTCGCCCTGATCCAAATCCAAGCCATCATATTTCCTGGCATTCAGAAGATGACCCGCACACTCTTTAATGTAATTGTATGGTATTAACATTGTTATGCCAAGTTCTTTGGCTCGTTTAACTGCCTGTATTGCACTGTCAAAATATGGGTTTACAGAGCCTCTGTACTGCAAAGAGCAAATATGTGGAATGCCAACGGTCGGCTCAATCAGCATATTTACATCTTCCCAACTACTCACACCCAGAGATTTGGCGGCCGCTAAAGGCTTAGCTCCTTCCAAAGCGATATATACTGAGGCTCTAACCACTTTTACAACCAATGGATGACGTGAGGCCATTGCAACCATTTTTTTAAGGACTTCTTCAAGAGTGGCCGTATCTACTTTTTTCTTTGTTGATAAGTATGTCCTTAACTTATCCAAGCCATGTTTTCGTGTGTTCTTGAACAGGGGATTACTTATTCGCGCCCCGGCACTAGCAAGCCCAGAAATCTGTTGGTCAATAATCGCATTCGCGAGCCATACTGAGGATTGCTTCGAATCGTTTTCATCCCATCTGACACCATAATCCTCCAGCAAGTCCATCTGAGCTGAATAGAAAGTGCTTTGTTCAGTGTTGTAAAGATTTTTTCGCAATGTAATATCCTCAGCCATAGATGATGACAAAACCATATTGCCATTATCTGCCTTTTTGATGTGCCCTTTTTGCATCAAAGCATCTATGCGTCCATTAAGTAAGGCGGCCTTTGTTTCAGATAGCTTCAAGAGGTCTTTTGTTTCACCAATCAAATCTTCCCGAGTTTTGCCAAAGTCCGTGTTGGAAAGGATATAGAGCATGGTGTCATCATATATCTGGGATTTAAGATTCCTTGCATCACTCGATAAGAAAGTGTATGTGTGAAGAGCCATCTCAAGGTAATCAATAGAATCCTTCGATTGCTTAACACCATCTTCCATTCCTGTCAATTGAAGGAATGTCCTTACAAGCTTGTGCTCAATCACAAACTCAGCCATTACCTTTGGTGAGTACACAGTTGCTCTTAGGCCCAAGTCATCGCTAATCGTTCGCTCTAGTTTGCGTGTTTCAACCTCATTCAGATTATAAGTAGGCAAGAAAAAGAATTGGTTCACTCCTAGTTTCTCAATAGCCTTTTTTGCATCTCCGTATGCCTTCTTCTCAATATCAGTCCTTTGAGTAGTCACCTGATATGCACAACTATTTCTTTCACCCCGCTCATCAAGGACCATGAAATCAGTACCACCATCACTTTTCCCATCTACATTGAATGCATTTAGACCAAGCACATCCTTCAGCACAAGTTCACATAAGATATTGAAATCTTGCTTTCCTAGATTCGTTATATGGTTTGTAAAGGTTTCTATGTCCATATGATAAACTAATATTAATCCCTATGACCACTCTTTCGAACTCTCGAAACTCTTTTTGTTCACTTGATAGTTATACTGGTCTATCACATTTGCAATACAGTTCTCCAACCAAGTGTAAAGATGCTGTTGCGAGAATATCTCTTCTGCACTATCCTTGATAACCCATTTGGATGCCATAGCATAGTGCAACTCTCTGAAATCTATTGCAGGTGATACTAATCCATTATCTTCTATCTCTTTAATAAAGCCAACATCCATTGCAGCATTATCATTTACAACAAATTGATTAAGCTCTTCGCCTTCAATTTCGCACCCAAAATGCCAATGAGGTTGTGGATGATTCAGTTTTCCCCGACTCATTGTTACATCCCATTCTGCACGGCAGAACAAGTTACCAGTTCCTTGCAGAAACTGAACACTAATACCTTTAAACTCATGATTCACCTCATTAGAAGCCCCTATACGTGGCGCCTTTAACGTAATACTAACGTGTAGAAACAATGCTTTACTATTCTTCACGCGAAGAAGATAAAAATGCGGACACCCCGTTCTCTCTATCGCGTTTGTTTTATTACGTAAAGCAAATACACCAGTAGCTTTATCGTTTAATACAAATTGTAAAGGATCGTGACACTCAACATATTTAGACACAATGCCAATGCAACGGTTTAGAAACGACTTTGGTTGTATCTCACTATTCGACATAAGTCATTATTTGATTAACCAACGCATTAAGTTCTGACACATCCCAATATTCGTCCGTCTTCATCATTTTCGCAAAGCGTCTCAGCTCTGGCAAATACTTCTCAAATACCTGCAATGAAAAATCTGGCAAAGGGACAGACTTCACATATGATTGGCCTAACTTATAAACATCAGCCCCGGCCAACCGTTCTCCGTAGAGTTCTAGTAATGTATTCATAAAGTCTGAGGCAAAAAATGCCAAATAGACTTCTTCGTATTTGAGGTGTTGTCTGAATTGTTTTGCCTTTAGATTCCAGATATAACCACGTTCTACGACAAATGCTCCGCTATAGTCAATAGCAAAACTGCCAGAATGGCCAAACTCAGTTGATACCATCTTGGGCTTTATATCTTCCTGATAAGAACGATGCCTTGTCAATTCCCACCATTTGGGGTTGCCTACCATCGAAGGACGTTCTCTTAGCTTCTTTTTAGAAGGCAGTAAAAGACGCTGGTACGTTACCGGGAGCAATTCAATAAGACGCTGCTCACTATCAATGGGTTCAAGCCCTTTCGTGTGAGGGTAAAACAGGTAGTTAACCTTATAAAGATGCCCCATATCAATGGCCAAATTGTCAATTGATGGTCTTCATTTTCGGGCAAAGACTCAACAAACTCCTCAGGTACTACAAATGTCTTGTTGGCTCCCGTTCTAACGCCTTGTTTAATATCAAACAAATCACTGACCTTCTTAAAAAGGCCCCGTTCGGTTACGGCATCCAGCCTTAATTTTAGTCCAATATTCCTGTAATTGTCAATTCTCCATGTTTTTTGTCCTGCAATAATGTTTGTCTCATATACCGAGACGTCTTTATCTTCCAAGACAGCATTAGTGTAGCGATGCTTGCGCAGGGCCTTTAGTCCTTTTTCTGCAGCGCCTGCTTCGTTGATTGTCCAAAGGACTGTGGTGGTTTCCAAATCATTAATACCTTTGGTGGCAACTATCATGCTGGTATAAGTCAGTACATTTTCAAAGACAAAACTGCCTAACCCACCAACTAGTTTTAAGCTCATTTGCTCTATAAGGCGACTTCTAACCCGTTCATAGTTTTGGTCATTGAGAAGACGAGTGGGAACCACTGCACCAAGTACTCCTTGTTGTGAAACCGTTTCAACTGCTTTGGCAAGGAATGCGGCAGACAAATTAGGCTTAGGTATCTCGGGGATTATCTCCCTAACCATATCGCGCATTACTGAAACATCCTTCATTTTGTCCCAAGACAAAAACGGGGGATTCATAAGCAGGATGTCAACATTTTGTGGCCATACATTCTCAACAGCGAGCGAGTCGCAAAGCCGAACGTCACAGGTCAATAGGTCGCCCCACTCTTGTTTCTCAAAATTCAGTACAAACTTTGACATCATCACAGCCGTCGTGGCCTTATCCCAGCCTATCACATGGACAGGTTTGCTGTATTGCAGATTCTTCAACTGGCGCAATGCCTCTACGAGGAAACCACTTGCACCGCAAGCTGGATCAAAGATGGTAAGCCGAGGCTTTTCTTGAAGATTGACACAACGTAGAGCCTCTTCGACTATCGAACGGGCAACATAGGAAGGTGTAAAATAAGCCCCGTCTTGCATAGTCTCACTACTATATCTTATCTTCTCATATGGGAAGAGCGTCAACTGTGATGGCAAGTATGCTATATAGTTAGCTTCTTCGAAAAGTTTACCTGCGGTATGACGAAGAATAAGATTAACATCCGGTTTTAACCATTTATCTGAGAACTTTACGCCGTCCATAAAACGTTCAACAATCATATTCCACTTGTTGCGGTCAATTAATTGAATGACCTCCGCATCTTCTAACGTCAAGCCCCACACCTCTAAATCCAAAGCCTGTTGATCACGGCAATAGGCAAGCAAATATAGCAATGCTTTTAAGGAGGCTGTGCCGCTATCTTCAGTTCGTATCTCATTACGCAACTGTCGATAAGTTCTCAACACATATTGCACAATGCTATTCTCAATGTTACTGCTCCCTTTTTCCAGATAGGAGAAAAACTTGTCTGCGTTTTCAAAGACTATGCTTTGCTCATAGCTTTCCACTTGTGGTTTGTCAAAACGGAATATATGACACCTACCTTCACCGAAACCGAGATAGGTACTATTTCCAGACGACCACGCCATTTTTCTGTACCAACCAGTATCTTGTGTCAAACAGCCATCTAAGCAAAGATTATTCTTCACACCATTTAACAAGGCGAAATGTTCATCGCTCACAACCTGCTTATGAAGGAGTGGCATTCTGAACAGCCCTTGTTGCTCAATCATTCTTGTTATTCTAGCATCCATAATAGAAATCATTAAATAATTCCAAGAAAACCAGGATTAAATGCTGTCATTAATAATTCCACATTATTTAAGACCGGTGCCTTTTTGATATCCTCATTATCCCTTTGTTTCATCAATACTATTAAGAACAACATTGGCTTTTATTCTATATCACATCAATTACCTGCTTCTGGTCTCTACCCTTATTGTAGCACTATGTTGTGCTAATGACTAAACCTATTGTTGAATAATTCCTGAGAACATATCTCTATTAATCTCCACAAAAATCCGATCTCTCCACTCTTCTTCCTTTCCCTCTAGTCCTGCTAAAACCAGAAATCGCTTCCGGATTTTTCTAGCACGACTTCCTATCAATAATCCTTTATTTCCACCGATACAATCATCTTGATATGAAAAAATGACCACTTGAGATTCTTTTCGTAATAACCTGTTCCCTATTTCCTGCCACCAAATCTTATCTGTTTCTCCAATCGAAAGGCCGAACAGTACAATCAAGTCAGATTCATTAATAAGTTGCTTGCTTTTTACATCTACGTTATTCCGTATAGAATTTGCGTTAGCTTCTGGTTTTACAATAAGATCAAGACAATCTTGATTGGTGGCAAAGGATTCATTCGCTATTTGAGAAACGTCGTTTACACCAAGAAGAATGGTATTATCTAGAGTGCCGTGAATGTGGTATATATCGCTACTGATAGACCAGGCTCTACCGATGCCATCGCGTCCGGTCATTTTACCAGACTGGCCGATAATCTTTTCTATAGTGTCTGTATAATTGAACGATATAATACTAATCTCACGGATATGCTGGTTCGAAGGATAATTACCGCTCATAGCATCACCATCTATAGCATTTGAGTGAATCTCCGGATGAACCAGATGGTCAATAAACACGTCTTGATTCAGTTCATCTGCTGAAAGAATATCTTGCTGAGATTTAAGATAAGCTCTTAAATGGTCTGTCAGATTAAAAACGACGCTCTGAAGTGATGTCGTGTCATTAATCATCTTTGTATACTGTCCAAATTGCAACTCTAGGTCTTTCCAGTCCTCCTTGCCTTTATTAATGGACTTCTTCAATTTAATGACGTCACTATCTTGTTCACTAGGATCCAATTTACAATAATGCTTGTAGAAATCAGTGTAGCGTGTCTCCATCCCGAGGGACAAGTCAAAACCGTTACCGATGAGATATACGATATTCATATTTGATATTATTCTTACTTCTGACTACCGTTAATCGTCTTAATATTTCTCCCGATTGCACTCATATACGACATTATCTGCTTGTCATCACAGACAGCACATTTAACAATGTACAACGCCGCCTCAGATATATATTCGTAGGGCTTGGAGATTATTGGTTGCTCTTCGTCAAATGGGACAAGAGAATCTCCGAGCCCCATAAGTGAGAAATGCTCGTATTGTGAATAGGTTTTGAAATATGCATATAAATATCTTGACAGATCTTTGTAGCAACTCTGCTGCTGCAGATCCTGATACATTGCCCTTATCGTCTTTGCTTTAGAGGGTTTCTTTATCTGAAAATAACCGTCATAGACGGATGAATAATCCACATATCGTGGAAAGTGATCTTCTATTTGCAAGCCATAAGAAAGCCTCAGTATAACGTCACCCAAATCTTTTAATCTAGACCTATCAGAATAAACCTCGTATCGTGAAGGCAGCGACCGAACATAGTCTTGATCAAATTGAGTTATCATTTCGTCTGCTGCATTAACAGAAAGCGAAGAGATATATAGCCCTTGAAGGCTATCCATCAAACAACTCCGCAGCAGCAATCCCATCGGTAACTTATAGTATTGACTGCTATTATTCTGCTCTATCGATACCGTGACTAGTTCTCGTATAGCGGACGTGTTGGTTTCAATACGACGGACAAAGTCCATCAATACATCTGAGCGGTTATCCCTATTATCCAGACGGCAATAAGCCAGCAATGCCTTTCGGCAGAAATACGAAAAGACCGCCGTGGCTTGGCCCATCTTTAAAAGTGCCTTTGATTTGGATTGATCAGCCAGGTTATTCATCTACTCAATCTTCAATAACCTCTGCTCTTCTAGCTTCTTGTATCCCGCATGACTTTGCAATTGCTACCAGTTTACGACTAACGCCTTTAATGAACTGTTTAGCCTCTTTAGACTCATTTATACTATCAATGGCAGCATCTAAAAGGTCATTGTAGAATTTCTCTATCTTATCGAATGTTTCAAGCGTAACTCCACCTGTCTCCAAATCGTTTTTAATATCAGTCACATCCTTCCCAAGTAATGTATTGATGACTGACGTAAAACATTTCTTGTCCGCATCAGATGCATTCGAATTGTTGAGGACACAATTCGCATAGTTCCACACCCAGTTGAAAAACCGGTTGAAATTGTCCTGCCACTGAGAAATGTATGTTTCTTTAATATCCATTACCGCTTAAAAACTCTTCGAAATCCTTTCTTGTTTTACCGATATCCAACAGGGTTATTAAGCAAAACCTTAATAATCACCCTTTATTAAGGAAAACCGTTGATCTATTAGTGATCTGTCCACTATCTCCAAATAATCTTTCAACGGCACTACCCTGCGCTACACTTCGTACGCCTCTACAAACTTAAGTGCATCCAGAACGCGTTTCGTATGAAACGACAGCTGGTTGTATGTTTTATATGCCTTGAGCTCTGATATGGCAGCCGGGGCATCCAGAACACCGCTTTCATACAGATTCACTACCGTAAAAACCTTGTCGTTGGCGACGGGGCCGAAAACCAGGTCATAGTCGTGCTGGACACCTTTACGGCTACCCAGCACAAAGTTGAGCCAAGCCTCGTCGGCGCCTTTGAATTCCCGGATTTTGATATCCGGCTCGGCAAGAATGGCTTCATCGAATTCATATACAGACACTACCTTTCTCTTGGCATCCTTTGCCCTGTCTATCTTGATGGTGGTCCAATGCTCTGCCTGCTCTTTCTGGGTAGTCGTATAAAAGCCTTTGCCAAAGTCGGTCTTCTTTCTGGCATAGCGTAAACTGGGTTTTCTAACCTCCACAACAGATCCGTGATATAGTCTCATTTCTTCTTTCTCCTGTTAATAAAACGGTCCAATTCGTCAATCACATAACCAGTTCCCTGAGTATGTAGAAGATCGTAATGTTCTATAAGATAGTCATCGGCGCCATAACGTTTGAACAGTGATAATGTCTGTAAGCCGGTAAGTCCTTTTGCCAGGGCATATTTTTCGAGGCAATATGTATAGAATTCGAACGCCTCTTGTTTGATTTCCCGAGCGGCTTCCTTACGAGCATTTTCAAACTCCTCGTAAAGTGCCTCAATGCCCAGATACCACCACTTTGGTCCTTCGTCGTACATCTGCCCATAAAGTGGATTCATATAGATGTACGATAGAGCATCCTCCAGAGAGATTCGCTTTCGCTGGGCTACGTATTCTGCAAGGCGGGATATCTTGATTGGAACTATCTGTTCTTCGTAAACGCCCATAATCTATTTGTTTTAGGGGTTGTATCTGCTTTCAATCACCTTCCATTCCACAATCTTCCACAACTCCTTCAGCTGCGCTGCCCTACGGTTTTGGTAGTCGAGGTAGTAAGCGTGCTCCCAGACGTCGAAGGTGAGCAAAGGCTTGAAGCCGTGGGCGACAGGGTTGTCGGCATTTGCATATTGGGCAATAGATAGTTCGCCGGAGGCGTCTGACTGAAGCCAAACCCAACCACTGCCAAACAAGCCGACGCCTTTGGCTTCGAATTCGGCCTTGAAGGCGTCGACACTACCCCACTGCTTTTCAATCTGGGCGGCGAGACGGCCGGTGGGCGCTGTTGCCGGATTGGGAGAGAACTGCGTGAAATACATATTATGATTAAGCACCTGGCCGGCGTTGTTGAACAGAGGACCGGCGGGCGCCTTGCTCACGATTTGCTCCAGCGGCATTGTTTCGTATTCTGTGCCGGCTATGAGTTTATTGAGATTGTCCACATAGGTCTGCAGGTGCTTTCCGTGGTGGAAACTCAGGGTTTGGGCGCTGATGACGGGCTCGAGCGCGTCAATCGCATAGGGTAATTCTATCAGTTTCATGCTTTCTCTTTTTCTTTATCATTGCCATAGCCATATCCGTACGAACCATATTTGCCGTAGCCGTATTTGTAGCCGTACTTATAGCCGTATTTATATCCATATTTGCCGGAAGACTCGGTGCCGTTGAGCAGCAGGGTCATATTGTTGTATTTCTTGTCCAGGTAGTAGCGGTCTATCTGGGGCAGCATACCGCGCTCCATAAGACCGGCCCGAATCACGAACAGGGTGATGTCGGCCAGCGGCGCCACCAGGTCGGCGTCGGTCACGATCTCTATGGGCGGGCAGTCGAGCACAATGTAGTCATACTCTTTGCGCAACTGCTCTATAAGCAGGCCCAGACGCTCCTCTCCCAGCAGTTCGGCGGGATTTGGAGGCATAGTTCCCACGGGCAGGACATCGATTGAGTTTCCGGAGAGCTCGTGAACCACAAGCGGCTTCCAGTTGTCGGTGAGACCGCTCAGGTAGTTTGCCACACCCTCCCGGGGCTGACCCGCCAGGGCGCTGAGAGAGCGCTTGCGAAGGTCAAGGTCCACAATGATGGTCTTCCGGCCCTTTATGGAGAGGGCTGTGGAGAGATTGGCAGACACAAAGGTCTTGCCGGCACCCACATTGAAAGAGGTCACCATAAGCACTGCGCTGCCGGTATCCTTGCCGCGCATAAACTCCAGATTGGTACGGACCACGCGGAAAGCCTCGTTGATGACATCGCGGCTGTGAGGTTTGACCACAATCTTGCGGTCTTCGGTTTTGTCGGATATCTTAAGCCGGCGGAACATCTTCCGCTGCTTGTTTAATGCCGGAAGTTCGCCCAGAAATGGCAGGGAAAGATTCTCAAGGTCCTTGCGGCCGCGCACGGTGGTATTGGTCACTTCCCTGAGATAGAACCAGAGGAAGGGAATAGCCAGCGCCAGCAACAGCGCAATCAGGTAAATCCTCTGCCTGTTGGGGGATATGGGGGCGTTGCTGCCGTGAGGGCTGGCCACCACACGGGTGTTGTAGGCGGTAAAGGCCTGGGAGAGTTCGTTCTCTTCACGCTTCTGCAGCAGGTAGAGATAGAGGGCCTCCTTAACCTTCTGCTGGCGCTCGTCGCTGAGCAACTGACCAGCCTGCAGAGGAATGTCGCTCACGCGGGCCTCACTGCTGCTGCGGGCACGCTGGGCGCTCTGAATCTGAATGTTGATTGCCTTGATATAGTTGTCCAAGGAAGTCAAGATTGAGCTGCGCAAAGCAGACAGCTGCTGGTCCAGGTCCTGAACCAGCAGGTTCTCTTCGCTGGAACTCTCTACCAGGCGGTTGCGCTGAAGCATAGTGGTATTATACTGCTGTATCTGCCCTTGGGTGCTGGCATCGTCCAGGCCGACATTGGCAGGGAGCAACGCACTGCGCGATGCCCCGCGGACATCGCCCTGGAGGAACCTCGCTATGGAGAGCTGGTTGTTTAGTTCCATCACGTGTTTTGTGGCCTCTGCACTCATTTGCATACCCATCTGCACAGCAGTGCGGGCATCGGGCAGACTGTGGGAACTGCGGTAACTGGTAATGGTCTTGTCCACGCTTCCCAACTCCTCCTCTATTATGGCAAGGCGCTCTGCGATGAACTCATTGGTAGAGGTGGTTATCTGGTTCTTGTCCTTGATCCAGTTTTCGTTATAGACATTTATCACCATCCGCAATACATCCTCTGCCCGCTGGGTGTTTACATCGCGGTATCCCAGATTGATGATGGTGGTGTTCTTGTCGCTGAGGGCGGCGGTCAGGCGGCCTCGGCAGCTGCCTGCGGCAGCCTGAGGGCTGGTGCGGGTCACATAGATGGGCCTGTCAAGAATCACTTTGTCTGCATATTCGCTGCGGGTGACAAACAAACGGCCAAGGGGAGTATCCACTGTATCTCCGTATGACACCTTAATTGCTCCGGATGCAATCGCATCTTTGCCCCTTGTAAAGTCGTGAAGGGTCACAGAAGAAGAGTCATCCATAGTCAGCTGCATTCCGCTGCCTCGACTCTGGGAGAGGTCCAGGAAGTTGACCTGTATGGGGAGGCTGCTGCCGTAAATGGTATGATAATACCTCAACCCCTTGAGCTTGTAGTCCACGTCCAGATTCAGGTTCTTGGCCACCTGCAGCATCAGGTCGGGAGAGCGGAAGTTGACAATCTCGTTGTTGACATTGACACGGGTTACACCGAAGCCCATATTGTTGAAGTCTCCGGAGATGTCGCCGCCTATGCTGCCGCTCTTGCGATCCTCCTTGATCAGGACGGATGCGCTGCGGGTGTAAACCGGGACGGTTTTAACAATCAGGTAGGTGGCGCCCAGCATAAAGACTATCAGGGAGAGGAGGAACCATTTCCAGTGGCTGATACACAGGGCCAGGATGTCGCGCAGGGAGAGGCCGCTTTCTTCCGGCTGCTGCGGATTGTTGGTTATGTTGTTATTTTCCATTTTTCTAGATGTTAGGTATGAATCTGAGTACCAGCACTGCCGTAGAAGTGAGCAGTGACGCCAGCGAGAACCAGAATGAAGCGCTGCGGACATTGTTGCCATTTACGGTGGATTCCCTCATCCGCTTGTCGCTGGGTGTCACGTATATCACGTCGCCCTGCTCTACATAGAAGGCGGGGGATGCGTAGAGTTCCTTGGAATCCAACAGGTTCAGATAGTATGCGTGGTCTTTGTTACCGTCGTGACGGATCAGCATCACATCGCTGCGACGGCCGTTAATGGTGAGGTCTCCTGCCAGGGCCAGTGCATCCAGCACCGTAAACCGGTCGCGGTCTATCTTATAGCGGCCGGGACGGGTCACCTCGCCCAGCACGGCAAATCCCAGGTTCATAAACTCCACCGTTACCACCGGGTCCTTGATTTGGCGGCTGTCCAAAAGTTCTTCTTTGATTTTTTCAGTGACCTCCTCGCGGGTGAGGCCACCGACTTGGATCAATCCCAGCACAGGGAAATCTATGTAACCTTGGCTGTCTACGGTGTATCCTGACATTCCCTGAGACGACGAAGCACCTCCGCTTGTCATTGCGTCTGACATAGACTGTGTCTGGCCGATACGGTTGGAGTAATACGGCAAATTGAACATAGCTGTCACTTGCGGGTCGCGGCTGTTCACGATGATAGAAATCTGGTCCATCGGCTTGAGCCGTATCGGCTCGGCTTTGTCTGCCTTGATGGAGGTCTCGCCATTGATGTCCTGGAAATAGGCGATATCCCTGGGCGTGGCGCAGGATGCCACCGCAATTATGCCTATTGCCAGCAAAAGTTTAGTGTAAAGTTTCATATCTGTTGTTGTTTATTTGTCAAAAGATGCAAATTCCGAATTTTCGCTTTTGTATTCCGGGACTATCTCTTTCATAAGTTTCACCATCTCTGGGATATTGACTTTACGGGCCAGGTCTTCTAGCCTGGCGATATAGCCCGCAGCCTCTTCAAAGGGGTACTCCCGCACTTTGGCTATGCGGATGCGTTCGTGGAACGCAGGGAGGGTATTTTCGTCGTTAGCCAGAACTTCTTCGTAGAGTTTCTCACCCGGACGCAGGCCGGTGTATTCTATCTTGATGTCCTTGTCGGGAGTGAACCCTGCCAGCTGTATCATACGTCGGGCAAGGCTGTCTATCTTGACGGGCTTACCCATATCGAACACGAATATCTGGCAGCCGGTGCTCATTGTGGCAGCCTCCATCACCAGACGGCAGGCCTCCGGTATGGTCATAAAGAAGCGGTTGATGTCGGGGTGCGTCACAGTCACGGGGCCACCCTTGGCTATCTGCTCACGGAAGCGGGGTATTACACTTCCGTTGCTGCCCAGCACATTGCCGAAGCGGGTTGTCACAAATTTGGTCTTACCCTTGATTTCTCCATTCTGTACCGCCAGGCCCAGACTCTGAACATATATCTCTGCAAGGCGTTTGGTGCAGCCCATAATGTTGGTGGGATTCACGGCCTTGTCTGTGGATATCATCACCATCTGGTCGACGTCATATTCCAGGCACTTCTCGGCGACGTTGCGGGAGCCATATACATTTGCAAGCACAGCCTCGCACGGGTTCTCTTCCATAAGCGGGACGTGCTTGTAGGCGGCGGCGTGAAACACTATCTGCGGACGCCAGCGGCGGAAGGCATAGTCCAGCCGCTCCGGATGCCGCACGCTGCCTATTACCGGCACAAAATTCAGGTTGGGATATTTATCTTCCAACTCCAGCCGGAGGTTGTGCATAGGGGTTTCGGCATTATCGTAAAGAATGACTTTGTTGATGCCGAACTGGGAGAGCTGGCGCACCAGCTCGCTGCCAATGCTGCCGGCGGCGCCGGTGACAAGCACTGTCTTGCCCTGCATATTGGCGCGGATTGCATCCATAGAGATGACTATCTCCTTGCGGCCCAGCAGGTCTTCCAGCTTGACCTCGCGGGGGTGCAGCAGCGGCTGTCCGTCTTCTACCTCGTCCACGCTGGGGATGATGAGGGTTTTTATGCCACGGCCGGTGCAGTATTTGATAAGTCCATCCTCCTCTGCCTGGGCGTCGGTGTCCTTGGCAAAGAGTATCGCCTCTATGTCGCGGTTGCGGACGTTTCTGTCCAGGTCATCGGTGTTGCTGAAAGCGTAAACCGGAAGCTGTTCCAGGATGTATTTGGAGTGGCTGCCACGCTCTATGAAGCCCTTGATGTCGTAGTGCTTGGAGTTCTGAAGCCGCTTGACGGCAGCTACGCTCTTGTCGCCAGTGGAGTAGATGAGAATGCGCTGTTTGGGATACCGCTCCAGTAACTTGCGGTTGAGATAGTCGTATCCGGCTATCATCACCAGACGAACCCCTACCAGGAACAGGAAGGTGAGCAGCACATCCAGCAATACCAAAAGGAGAAGCAGCTTTGACCAGAAGTGCATAATGGTCATAGCAATCAAAATGGCGATGCCCTTGACCGCCGATGCCAGCAGGAATGGGCCGAAGTCTTTGACGCTAAGATGGCGGATAATTATGCGGGGGGTGCGCGTGATCAGGAACATCGCTATGGATGCCACCAGCGCGGTGCCCAGATAAATCATAAGCCAGCCGGGGCCGTAGAACTTGTAGTTCAGTATGGCTGCGGTGCCGAAAATCATTATGAGCGATGCCGCCAGCGACAGCAATATGTCGGCTGCAAAGATTATCTCGCGCCTCAGGTATGTGTTGGAAACCTTATTGAAAAGACTCTTGAGGGTCATATAGTTCAGTCGGGTTAGATTGTATGGATGGGCGCCGGCCATTTGGCGGCGAGCATTTTCAGTCGGTGCAGGTCGGTGCCGCTGATGTCGTAGTAGTGCTTCTCACGGAGGCGTTTCACCCTCTTTTGGGCAAATTTTCCATAGGCGCCAGCCTGCGAGAACAGATTCATCTGGAACAACACGCCCTTTGCTTTGAGACGGTCGTAGTCGTCGTAGGTCATATAGACATACCGCTCCGGGTGAGCCAAGATGGGTTTATAGCCTTTCTCCTTAATCTTGTCTATGGTACCCCAAAGGTCCATAGGCGGGTTAAAGTAGCTGGTTTCCACCAGCAGGTGGTCACCCTTGGGGCCGATGGGCAGCAGGTCGCCCGCCGCCAGCCTCTCCTCAAAAAGGTTATCCATCATATTCTCCGCTGCCAAGTGGAGGCTCACGGAACCGGTATAGGCCTGCTTCAACTCCTCAAAGCGAGCTTTCAGCGCCGCGGTTGTATTGGGAATATCCTCCATAATGTGCGGGGTCAGCCACACATCGCTTACGCCCCACTCGTCGTATTGCCTAAGCACAGCCAGAGCATCGTCCATAGTCTGGATGCCGTCGTCCACGCCCGGCAGAATGTGGCAGTGCCAGTCGGTATATCCGCTGAACACCTCCGCCAGATTGGCGCTATGTTTTCTAAATAAACACATCTATCTTATCACTTCTATCAATTCCGGGCTGATCTCCGTGGCCAGGGTGGTGATGCCTTCCAGCTGCACTAGCAGGCGGCGGTTGCGCTTGCCGCTGACGCGCATAAACACCCCTTCCACCCCATTGAACGGGCCGCCGAGGATGCGCACGCGCGTGCCGGCACTAAGGTCTACCTCGTCCGGGAGGAGGTATGCCGTTTCTATGTCATAGCGGCTTGCGACCTTTATGAAATTGTCCATCTGGGAGTCGGGTACGGTGAGGTACTCCGGGCCGCTGCTTTTCTTCAAGATGACGAACTGCAAGAAGTTATTACCCCGCTGCTTGAAATCTACGATTTGGTCGTGGCCGGCGTGGACGAACACCAGGCCGGGGATTGCCGGCACCAGGTGCTTGCTTTTGACACCGTGATACTCCCGCACCGCATATTGCTTGGCAATGAAAAACTCTAGCCCACCGGGGGCGCTGAGCACCTCCTCCGCTTTCTTCTCATTCTTGTAGGCACGCATCACGTACCAGCGGACTGTATCCAAATTGTCGTTTTTCATCCCTTAATTAGGTTTTTCTCTTTTAGCGCCTACGCGAGCTCTACGCCGGGAAGGATTTTTCTTTCACTCTCGCGCGGGCGCTCAGGAGGGAGCGCGCTCGCGCGCGTATAAAAAAGCTCTCTGTGTAGTCAGACACAAAGTCCCAGTTCATCCCAATCTCTATACCGATTTGGGAATGAGCCAATTACATATTCCAGCGGCAAAATAACCGTCATTCAAGCTGCTCTTGCACGCGTATAATTATGCTAAATTACGAATAATTTCGCTCATGAGAAAATAATCAAGGTTCATTTATGGTCATTCACTGGCAAAAGCGGATACAGCTCGACACCATTGTTCGGTTGCGCAGCCCTTTACCCTGACGTCATCTCGAGTCCATCTCACAATTACACGGTATGCGCACGGATATGGTGGAAACACGTTCCTTTAACGTAAGGTTTCGTGCTTATCCCAGTCAATTATCCGCAGGGAAGAGGTTTTTCGCTTGGGATGCGCACCGGGAGACTCGCGAGACGCTCGTTTGGCAAAGGTTGGCGTGCCCACTCATAACTATTGCCCCCTAGATGGGAGGATTTCGTTCGCGATGCGCACGCATATGCCTGCGAGAGGCCCGTTTGGCGAGGGGTCCCGTGCGCGTAGGGCCGATATCGGGGGTATGAGCACCGCCACCCCGCCCCAGAGCCCTTCTAAGATGCCTTCCCGTGCGCATCCCAAACGGTTTTCGCCAAATTGACTGCGTGCATTGGAGGATTCTCGTATTTCTCCCATTATGTCGTGAAAACACGGGCGAACATCGTGGTCTCCCGATTTTCGTTCGGGATGCGCACGCATATGCCTGCCAGAGGCCCGTCTGGCGAGAGTTGGTTTGCACACCGGCGGCGATCCAATCCAATCACGAAACTCCGCCGTAGGGTATGGCTGGGACTCAAAGTGTATCAGTGTGCGTAGGCTCGTATTTCGGTTTCGGGAAGGTGGACCAGTGTCGCTATCTGCCTGTAAGTCAGGCGGTGCTGGCGGCGGAGAGCCTGAGCAAGACGAATCCTCTCGGTGGCCGACAACTTGCGTGTGTCACGGGTGAAAAACATTTGTTTGCAGAGCTCGCTGCAAAGTCGTCGGGCCTCCATATCTTCCATTGTGATTCCGCGCTGCTCCGCCATTCTTGCTTTGAGTTCATCTTCTATCCTAGCCGGACTGGCAATAAAAACCCGATATCTGTTATGGGTTTGATATATGGCCTCGAATGCCTTTACATCCACATAGTTGGATGGCAAGATATATCCATTGCAGACAAGCCAGTCGTTGGGAATAGAAAACCGGCGGGTGTGAAGAATGTTCCGCCTCTCTCTTGCCGGGAGGTCCCCAAACCGCTTGGGTGTGTGGATATTACCCGCATCGTCATAATACCAAATTGGCGTACGGTTCGCCCTCCTGAAGTAGAGGGATCCGGTGCCCCAGGGGTAGTCAAAAAAGAGAACGGGCTTGCCATCTTTGGTGGGCTGGATAATGGTGTAAGTCGCCACTCTTGTAAGATACTGATTGTCGGTCACCGGATATAATTCGCAATGGAACACGAAGCCGGTACCGCCGCCGCGGGTGGCCGAAACATATTTTGAATAAAGCTGTTCAAAGAGGGTTTTGAACTGGGCCACGGCCTCCGGACTACCACTTAGGAATATGTGAGGATGGCTGTCCTCAAGTGAGAATGAGAGGATTGTGACCTTGGTGTTGGCAGCGCACACAGCAATCAGATTGAAAGCTGCGTAATAGTCTTTGCGGCTTATTATGAAATCGCGGACATCGGCGCCATTGGCGCAAATATGGTAGTAGTGTATGTTCATCGTTTTCGTTCGCCTCATTCTCCCGCCACCCAAACGATGACTTCGGATGAAAACTTACTATACAAATATGGGAATAATCCTTCGGTCTTGCAAAAAAGAGTTTGATGCGCACGCAGAGGCCCGCGGGGCGATCGTTTGGCGAGGGGTCCCGTGCGCATAGGGCCGATATCGGGGGTATGAGCACCGCCACCCCGCTCCAGGTCCACTCAGAGATGGAACGGCGTGCTCATCTAAAACTGTTTTCTTCCGGAGCCTGGCATTTTGTTTCGTATGCGCACCTAGCCCACGGCAAGACGTTTGTCCGGCAAGGGCATGCGTGCGCTTCATAAACCGTCTTCCTGCCAGCCCGCCAACTTCCGTCCCGCCGGCCCGTTACCAGAAGCAGTCGATTTCCCGACTAAACCCTTATGGAATCAGCAGCTCTGACGGAAAGGGCAAATGCCCCCAGGGGATTCTTGGGCAAAAGGTGCGGATTAGTTATTTTTACTACCTTTACGCAACTAAACACTATTTGTATATGAAGATTGTGATTCTGGATGCCGACACGCTGGGCGGCGGCGCTTATTTGGAGGAGGCCGGGATTGCCGGACGCCTTCGCGAGTTCGGGACGCTGGAGGTTTATGGCCGCACGGCCCCGGATCAGACGGCGGAACGTCTGAGAGATGCCGAGATCGCCCTTAGTAACAAGGTTGTTATAAACGGTGATATTATGGCCGTTGCGCCGCAATTAAAACTGATTTGCGTGACTGCGACGGGCGTGAATAATATTGACCTGAAAGCGGCGGCAGATCGCGGAATCGCAGTGCGGAATGTGGACGATTATTCATCCGAGAGTGTGATGAATGTGACCTTTATGCACATCTTTGCGCTGCTTAGTCACGGCCCCGACTGGGACAGTTTTGCAAAGAGCGGCGCGTGGACGGCATCGGGTCTTTTCACCGATGTCACCCGCCCCTGGCCGCAGCTGGCCGGCAAGCAGATTGGCATTATAGGTATGGGCCGAATCGGCAGCCGCGTGGCGTGCGTGGCGCAGGCTTTCGGGATGAAGGTGACCTACTTCTCTACCTCGGGCACCGGCCACTGCAAGGACTACCCTTCCCTGTCGCTGGAAGAGTTGCTGAAAACCAGCGACATAGTGTCGATACACGCGCCGCTTAACGACCGCACCCGCGGCCTGATTGGCGCCCCCGAACTTAAGATGATGAAGCCCACGGCCATCCTTATCAATGTGGGCCGCGGCGGCATTGTAAACGAGGCGGATCTGGCGGCTGCGCTGGACGCAGGCACGATTGCCGGAGCCGGGCTGGATGTCTTCACCAAAGAGCCGCTGCCGGCAGACAATCCGCTGCTTCACCTGCAGCATCCAGAGCGGGCAAGTCTCTCGCCCCACGTCGCCTGGACCAGCAACGAGGCCCGCGCCCTGCTGCTGGAGCGCACCATAGACAACATCAAGAATTTCCTTGGTTAGTATAGGCCCGGGTAAAGGCCTCGCGGAAGGCTTCTCCCACCGGGAGAGTGGTTCCGTCCATTAGAGTGACCGACGTTTTGCCGGCCTGTTTCACTTTTGACAGATTCACTATAAAGGACTTGTGGATGCGCACCAGCGCTTCTGGAGCGGCATCTGCCACCGACTTCAGGCTGCCCAGATACACACCCGGATCCTGGGCAGAGCTAAATACTTTCACATAGGCGCCCATACTCTCTACATACAGGATATCGGAGACCGGTATGCGAACCTTCTGATGCCCGTCTTTGAAGAAAAGAGCCCGCTCCTGAACCGGCTGGGCGGCGCTTTTTTGCTGCATATCGGCCAGAGCCCTGCCCTGCTGCCTGGCTCTGAAAAAGTACATTATGCCCAGGTTCACTCCCAGAAGAAGCAGCCCCAGGAAGAAGTTGGAGAGCGAGGGGCGCATAGGCGGCCGGCCGTGCATTCCGGGTCCTCCGGGAGGCATCCCTAGTCTCTGCCCGAGGCTGAGCGTGTCACCGGGTAACCGCTCTGGCCCACCGTGCTGCGGCCCAAAACCGAGCGTGTCGCCGGGAGCGCCCGGGCCGCCAAGCCCACCGATCTCTCCGGGAGCGCCCGGGCCGCCAGGCCCACCGATCTCACCGGGAGCGCCCGGACCACCAAACCCATCCGGGCTGCCGAACGGGCCAGGGCCGCCAAACGGGCCGCCATCCATCGGTTTATGACCAAACTTGAAGCACCAAAGTGCCCATAGGGCTATCAGGGCCGCCAGCAACAGCAGATATATCTTGGTCCTGCCCTTTTTGATAAACGGGACCGCCAGGTAGTTGTGTGCCAGAAACAGCAGCAGAAACGGGAGCAAAACCAGCCACACCATAACCACTTCGTGCCATATAGAGCGGGACGGCATTCCGGCCCGGGCGGCCAGTTGCGGTGCCGGAGCCCCCAGCGTCTGCGCCTGTCCGGCCAGCTGCGCTGCCGAGCCCCCCAGCTGCGATGCCGCATCGGGCGGCGCGCCGTGCCATATCTGGGGAATGGTCACCAGCGGCAGCACCACCAGTAGCAACACCCATAGGGCGGCGTACAAAAGGTTTTCCTGTTTCTTATATGAGGGCATATCGGTAACAAAATTATGAATTTTTCGTTCGAAAAAATCGGGCGTTCGTTAAATAAACGTTTAAAAACGGCTTTCGGCAAGCGAAACCGGCCGAAAGCGACACGATTTTTGTCTACATTCACAACATAAACCTTTACCCGGGTACAAATAACTAATACTCTTATGAAAAAGATTTGTTTGTTGATAGCCCTGCTGTGTATGATTTGTGCAGCAGGATGTGTGGGAGACATTCTGGATATAACCGACGATCCGGCAAGCGGTAGCGGCGGCGACGGCCAGCCGGACGGCAGTATATCGGAAGTCGATTTCAACGGCGAGGTCACCGTCACCTATTCTTCAGACGGGGCTTCTGTCTCCGGAACCTCAGACCAGTTTTCGGTTGCCTCTGACGGCGGTTCGGTGGTTATCACCTACGCCGGGAGCGACAATATCCTCTATATCCTCAAAGGGGAGTCTGCAAACGGCTCGTTCAAACTCTACAGCGAGGCCCGCCAGGCGGTGAGGCTGGAAGGCCTTAACCTGACTAACCCGGCCGGCGCCGCCATCAATATCCAGAGCGGCCGCCTGACTTATGTGGAGGTCACCGGCAGCAATTCCCTGAGCGACTCCGGCAGCGCCCAATACCCCACCGACGGCGAAGACTGCAAGGGTGTATTGTTCAGCGAAGGGTCGTTACTGTTCAGCGGAAGCGGCTCTCTCACAGTCAATTGCCAGAACAGCGCCGGCAAGAGCGGCATTGTGTCAGACGACCACATAGCCTTCTCCGATTCGCCTGCAATCACAGTCACTGCCGGCAGCGCCGCGGGCCACGGCGTCAAGGCCAACGACTATGTGCAGATTTCCGGTGGCAATCTTGACATCACCGCCAGGGCGGCTATGAAAAAAGGCATCACAAGCGACGATTATGTGCTTGTAGAGGGCGGAAGCACCACCATAAACATCAGCGGCGGAGTGGCTTACGACAGCGAGGACGGCGAATATACCGGGAGCGCCGGCATCAAGGCCGACAATTTCTTTGGGATGACCGGCGGCACGGTGGCCATCACCAATACCGGCACCGGCGGCAAGGGAATCCGCGCCGGCGTCTATGGCTACGACTCCAAGAACCACACGCTCTCTGACAGTTACGTCCGCGGCGGATCGCTGTCCATTACCACCACCGGCAGCGAGAGCAACGATGTCTCCTGCAAGGGCATTAAAATAGGCTATAAAGAAAGTGCCACCAAGGCCGGCTGGGGCGGCAATTCCGGCAACTATGTTTACGCCGGCAATATGACCGTGAGCGGCGGCAGCATCTTCGTCAAAACCAGCAAGAGCGAGGCTTTTGAGGTGAAGGGAAAACTGACTTTCAACGGCGGCGAGACCTACGCCTATTCTGCGGGCGACGATGCCATAAACAGCCAGGGCGAGCTGAACATAAACGACGGCTTTGTATACTGCTATTCCTCTGCAAATGACGCCATTGACACCAATGGTGACCTCAAGCTGAACGGCGGCTATCTATATGCCATTTCGACCGCCGGCGGCGCAGAAGTGGCAGTGGATGCCAACACAGAAGGCGGCTACAAACTCTACATCAACAGCGGCGCCACGCTCGTGGCCTACGGCGGCCTTGAGAGAGGATATTCAGCCTCGCAGAGCGTCTATACATTTGGTGCAACTGCCAATGCCTGGAACGGCCTTTACGACGGAAGCAAGATAGTTGCCGCATTCAAGGCTCCATCCAACATCTCCAGCTTTGTGGTGAGCGCCCCTTCGCTTAGCGCCGGCTATAAGGGCGTTACGGTGGCACCCGGCAGCGAACTGTGTAGCGGCGTCTGGGCCACCGACGGCATTGGCGGGGGCACATCCACCAGCCTGTCAGAGTACACAGGTGGCGGCGGTTCCGGCCCCGGCGGCGGCCCGGGAGGCGGCGGCCACTGGCACTAATGGATTATTTTACAAAAAAATGTATCTTTACAAGTTATGAAAAAGATAATCATATTTTTAAGCTGCCTTCTGCTGGCAATGCCGGCGGCGATGGCCCAGAACGAAACCGCTGCAAAGGCCGTGAACAAGAAGAATATGGTGGTGAAGGAGTGGAACACCAGCGCCAAGGGTGCAAGGCAACTGGATCATATCACCACTTATTCTGCCGAAGGCAAAAAGATAGAAGAGATAGAATACGACACTGCCGGCAAGCAGAAATGGCGCAAACGCTACGAGTGGGGGGCCAACCTCCGTATGACCCGCGAACTTGTCTATGACGAGCACAACCGCCTGGTCAATTACAAGACTTTCGAATACAACGAGTTCGGCAAGAAAAAGGTGCAATATACCTATAGCCCCAAGGGCAAACTGCAAAGCACCAAGGTTTACGAGTATATCACTCAAGATGAATAGTGTCCCGTCGGTTAGAGACAGAGCGGCAGCCTTCGAGCCCATCTCGCTTCAGGAGATGGACTCGGTGAAGCTGCAGAACCGCATCGACACCAAATACCTGACCAGCGAAGCTACGCTGATGCAGGTACTGGAAGATGCGAGGGAAGCGGGCTACCGCGCGCTCGAGACCGAAGGTGCCAAGATAAGCCCCTACTACTCTGTTTACTACGACACTCCCGGCCTGAAGATGTTCCTGGACCATCACAATCGCCGCCTGGTGCGGCAGAAAGTCCGCACCCGCGTGTATGTGAGCTCCGGCGAGGCATATCTTGAGATCAAGCGCAAGAACAACCACGGCCGCACCAAAAAGAAACGCACCCGCATAGACAAGGGCGAGCTGATGGACTTCAGCGGTGACGAGGCGGCCAGGGAATATCTGACCAGAAAATCGGATTACACGGCGGATATGATTTCGCCGTCGGCATCCACCGCCTTCAACCGGATTACCCTTGTGAATGCCGGCAAAACCGAACGGGTCACGATAGACACCGCCCTCAATTTTGAGAATTTCCGCACCGGCCGCCAGGCATCGCTGCAAGACGCGGTCATCATAGAGCTCAAGCAGGACGGCCACGCCGCCAGCACTATGAAAAGGATATTGCTGGACAACAGGGTCAAGCCGGTCAAGGTGAGCAAATATTGCGTGGCGATAACCCTCACCGACGGCTCGGTGAAACGGAATAGGTTTAAAGAGAAAGTCCGTACCATAGAAAAGACAATAAACAAGAAAATTCAAGTAATATGATTTCAGCACAAGACATTGGCGAATACAATCTTGCCGACGAAAATATAATGGACGTTCAGTCCATCACGGATGCTATGATGTCCACCAGCCAGTCCATCACCGAACTGTGCATCAGGTTTTTCCTGAATCTGCTGGTATGCTGGATATTAGTGCAGTTTTTCTATTATCGCAAGAGCCGCCGCCGCGACTATTATTTCACCTTTATGGTGTTCTCTACGGCGATGCTGATGCTGCTCTATATTATGGGCAACGTGGAGGTGGGCGTAGGCCTCACGCTGGGTCTGTTTGCCATTTTCGGCATCATCCGCTACCGCACCGAGACGGTTCCTATCAGGGAGATGACCTATCTCTTTGTGATTATCGCCCTGGCGGCAATGAACGGCCTGGCGCCGGTTTATAAACTGGTGGGTGCGGCCGGCCCCAATCCGCACTACGAGCTGTCGGTGGGCACCGTGGGCATTATGGCGCTCAGCAATCTGCTGGTGGTGCTGCTCATCTGGGTTCTGGAAAGCGAGCGGCTGCTCAAGCACACCTCCACCAAACTGGTGCTCTACGACCGCATAGACCTCATTGTGCCGGAGCGCCGCGCAGAGCTTATAGCCGATCTGGAGAAGCGCGTCGGCGTCAAAATCAACAATCTGGAGGTCGGCCACGTAGATTTTCTTAAGGATGCCGCCTTTATCAAGATTTATTACACTCTGGAGAAAGGCCAGAGCGGCTCTATTGACACTCTTGTAAAGGCCAAGGACTTTGTAGAACAGTAGCATTATGAAACGCATTTTACTTTTTGCCGTTGCGGCTATTTTCCCCCTGCTGGCTTCTGCGCAGATAACCACCAACCCGCTGGAGACCGAACTGGGTGCCCGCGTGGGGCTCACTCTGGACAAGAAACTGGCCAAGGGGTTGCACCTCCAACTGGAGGGAGAGGCCCGCACTGCCGGCAATTTTACCGAGATCGGCCGTTACGACGCCGGGCTGGGCCTCACTTACAAGCTGAATAAGACTTTCAAGTTCGGCCTCGGCTACAATATGATAGAGAAGAAATATTCTGAAGGGGTGTGGAAGATGCGGCACCGCATTTATGTAGATGCCAAGGCGACTCTCCACGCCGGCGACTGGAACTTCTCGCTGCGGGAACGCCTGCAGCTAACACACAAGGATGTGAATGCCATTAAAAAGCAGACCACTCCCAACTCCCTGGCTCTGAAAAGCCGGCTGCAAGCAGCATATAAGGGTTTCTCGCACGTGGAGCCGTATGCATATATAGAGTTCAGGAACGTGTTCAACGACCCCTCCTGCTCCGCAACCTGGAGCACCGTGTCACAGACATATGCCGACTATCAGTTCCTGGGCTACAACCACGCCTACCTCAACCGTGTCCGGGGCAGCATAGGCGCCGAGTGGAAGCTGGACAGCCACAACAGCTTCGACTTCTATATCCTGACCGACTACTGCAAAGAAAAGGAGACCGACACCGCCGACAACGGCACCCGTCTCAAAGCCTTGTACTGGGACCAAACCTTCTACGGTGCCTTTTGCGTAGGCTACAAGTTCAGTTTCTAGGCTTCACTTCATAGAATACGGGCGCTCCCTTTTTCGGGAGCGCTTTTTTTTATAAATTAGCAGTTTGGACTTCAAAAAGACTAGAAATGCAAGCTATTATTTTGGCGGCCGGAATGGGCAAAAGACTTGGTCAGCTGACCAGGGACAACACCAAATGTATGCTGGAGGTAAACGGCATACGTCTGATAGACCGCACCCTGGAGCACCTGCACGCCGTGGGCGTGGACCGCATAGTGCTGGTAGTCGGCTATAAGGGCGAAAAGGTGCGCAGCCACGTGGGCACTGATTACAAAGGGATTCCGGTAGAATATGTAGAAAATGACATCTACGACAAGACCAACAATATCTACTCTCTGTTCCTTGCGCGCAATTATCTCCTTGAAGAAGATACGCTGCTGCTGGAGTCAGACATTATCTTCAATCTTGATGTGCTGCAGGCTATTGTAAATGCGCCCTACCCCAACCTTGCGCTGGTAGATAAATATGAGAGCTGGATGGACGGCACAGTGGTGACTCTTGGAGAAAACTGCCGCATCAAGAGTTTTCTGGACAAGGAAGAGTTCCGCTACGAAGATATCAAAAGTTACTACAAGACAGTTAACATATATAAGTTCAGCAAGGAATTCTCTTCGCGGTATTATGTGCCGTTTCTTGAGGCCTACAGCACATCCCTTGGCAAGAATGCCTATTACGAGCAGGTGCTCAAGGTGATACTTTTGCTACACGACGCCCCTATACGCGCACTTCCGCTGTCCGGACAGACCTGGTATGAGATAGATGACGCCCAGGATCTGGACATAGCCACAGGTATGTTCGCCCCCGACGGCGAGAGCCACTACGCCTCCATTTCAAAAAGATACGGCGGCTACTGGAGATATCCGCAGATGCTGGACTTCTGCTATCTGGTGAACCCATACTTCCCTCCGCAGAGGATGATGGACGAGATAAAGGCAAGTTTTGAGCCGCTCACAAGGTCCTACCCTTCCGGGATGGCGGTGAACGCGCTGCTCGCCTCCAAGGATTTCCACATCAAACCGGAGCACATCCTGGTGGGCAACGGGGCTTCGGAGCTCATCAAAGCCGTCATGGAAGGCATCCGGGGCAAAGTCGGCTGCATATTGCCCACTTTCGAAGAATACCCCAACCGGCTGCCGGCAGAGCGCGTGGTGGCCTTTACCGGCACTAAAAGCGGGTTCCGCTACGATGCCGGCGACATCATTGACTATTTCTCCGGCAAGGACATCTCCGCCCTGATTCTGATTAACCCCGACAATCCTTCCGGCAATTGCCTGGACAAGAGCGAAATGGACAGGATTCTGCAATGGGCTCAACATAAGGATATCAGCCTTGTGGTGGACGAGTCTTTCCTGGACTTTTGCGCAGACGCCGGCGAGATTTCTCTGCTTAAGGACGAGTACCTTGAAAAATACAGCAAGCTGGTGGTTATCAAGAGTATAAGCAAGTCCTACGGTGTGCCAGGCCTGAGGCTTGGCATTTTGGCCAGCGGCGATACGGAGCTCATCTCCCGGCTCAAGAAAGACGTCGCCATATGGAACATCAATTCTTTCGGGGAGTTTTTCTTGCAGATACTGGAGAAATATCAGGGCGACTATGAGGCCGGCTGTGAGCGGCTGCGGGCCGAGCGGGATCGTTTTTATAAAGAGCTCAAGCAGATACCTTGGCTGGAAGTATTCCCAAGTGAGGCCAATTATCTGCTCTGCCGCCTCAAGGGCCGCTTTGCTTCGCATTCGCTTGCCATCCAGTTGCTTAAAGATAATATCTGGATCAAGGATTGTTCTGAAAAGAAGGCTATGGCCGGCGGTGAATATATAAGGCTGTCGGTGCGAAGCACTGCCGACAACTCACTTTTGATTGAAAAGCTCAGGAGCCTGTAATTATGAAGGTTTGCATTTGCGGCAGCGGTTCCCTGGGGCACGTTTGCGCGGCGGTTCTCCCTTCGCGCGAAGGTGTGAGCGTGAGTCTGCTCTCCCGCAAACCGGACCTCTGGGCCGGTGAGGTTGTTGCCACCGACCCGGACGGGAAGCAATACCGCGGCCGTCTTGATAGGGTCAGTTCTTCTGCCCAAGAGGTGATCCCCGGCTCGGACCTGGTGCTGCTGTGCCTGCCGGGCTTTGCTATAAGGCCGACACTGGAAAAGATCAAGCCTTTTGTGGGCAACACGCCCGTGGGCTCCATCGTATCCAGTTCCGGCTTTTTCTTTGAGGCTATGGAGATTTTGCCCGGCCAGCCACTGTTCGGTTTCCAGAGGGTGCCTTTCATTGCCCGTACAGAGCAATATGGACATTCGGCACTTCTTCTGGGGTACAAAAAGCAACTGGCACTGGCAACAGTGAATATCAATGACCCGGAGGGTCTAAGGCTTGTGTTCGAGCGCCTGTGGGATACGCCCACGACCCTTCTGGACAGCTATCTGGAGGCAGCCATCAGCAACAGCAACCCCATACTCCACACCGGAAGGCTGTATTCTATGTTCGGCCCCGGCAGCAAAGGCGCTTGGGATCATAACGTTTACTTCTACCGGGAATGGACACTAGAGGCTTCGCGCATTATTATGGCAATGGATAGCGAGCTGTCTCTGCTGCTGGATAAGCTGAATGTTTCAAGGGAGCATATCCCCACCCTGCTGGACTATTATCAGTCGCGGGATGCGTCCTCTTTGACACGCAAGTTGCAGAGCATTACCGCCTTCAGGGACATTCTCTCGCCTATGAAGCAGACCGCCGACGGCACTTGGATTCCCGACTTTCAGAGCAGATATTTCACAGAAGATTTCCCCTGCGGGCTGCACTACATCAAGCTCCTGAACGACAAGTATTCAATTAATGCCCCCACGATTGACACTGTCTATAACTGGGGAATGGGACTATTGAACACCAATGCCAATGAATCAGTATAACCCAGAAGGTTCTACCCTGCGCAAGGCGCAGCTCAGGATGCTCCACATCCTGGAGGAGGTGGACAAGATATGCCGCCGCGAGGGCATAGATTACTGGCTGGATGCCGGTACCCTTCTCGGGGCCGTACGTCACAAAGGCTTTATCCCCTGGGACGACGATATGGACATCTGCATCCTCAAGAAGGATTACAAGCGATTCAAGGCCGCTGCATTGGCCTCTCTCCCGCCCGATCTGGCCTATCAGGACTGGACCACCGACCCCAATCATTTTGAGATGTCGCCCCGCATCCGCGACCTTCACTCGCTCTTTGACCAGCCCGAATCGCGATGCCAGAAGTACCGGGGGCTTTTTCTGGATGTAATTCTGGTAGAGCGAGTCCCCTCTATGAGAGTCAAGAAGTTTATCTGCTTTTTCTATCGCCGGGTTTCACGCGAGATGCATAACTACGGCAAAGTGGCGTATAAATCTGCTCTGCGGCGGGTTCTGGTAAAGGCGGCGGCATATATCCTGTGGCCGTTCGTATGGCTTATGACCAGCATAGCGCGTCTGCACGCGGCTATCATTAAAAGCGATGTTATGAGCCGCTACTATACCCACTTCCCCTCGCCAAGGTGCATAAGTGATATTTTCCCGTGCAAGGATATTGAGTTCGAAGGGAAGATGTTCTCCGGGCCCGCGCATCCGGACAGGTATCTGGAGAAGATGTTCGGTGATTATATGACGCTACCGCCCGAAAACGAGCGTGGCGGTCATTACTGCCCCATAGAAGTCTACGATTAATCCGAGACGCCGCTTCCGGAGCAAGCGGAAAAACAAGTTTGCGTAGGGAACAGGCGCGACGAGCCGACTGGCCCGGAGCAAAGCTTGTTTTTAACGCGCAGCGGAGGACGCGGCCTTCAAAGTATTCTTTAGGAGCGACACGATGGTCATAGGACCCACGCCGCCGGGGACGGGAGTGATGTAAGATGCCTTGGGGGCAACTTCATCAAAGGCGACGTCACCCACCAGGTGATACCCCTTCTCGGAACTGTCGGCCACGCGGGTAATGCCCACGTCCACAACCACTACGCCATCCTTCACCATATCGCCCTTCAGGAATTCGGGCACGCCCAGCGCGGCGATTATGATGTCGGCCTCGCGGGTGTAGGCGGCGATGTCTTTGGTGCGGCTGTGGCAGATGGTCACCGTGCAGTCGCCCGGCTGCGCTTTCTGGCTAAGCAAATTGGCAATGGGGCGGCCCACTATGTTGCTGCGGCCCAGCACCACGCAGTGCTTGCCCTTGGTCTCAATGCCGTAATGATCCAGCAAAGCCACTATGCCATAGGGAGTTGCAGAAACGAAACTGTCCAACCCGAGCACCATCCGGCCCACGTTTTCGGGATGGAAACCGTCCACATCTTTGCGGGGGTCAATGGCCTCTATCACGCGGCTCTCGTTGATATGTTTGGGGAGCGGCAGCTGCACTATGAAGCCGTCCACGTCGGGGTCGGCGTTAAGGCGGGCCACCTCTTGCAGAAGGCGCTCTTCGGTGGTGTCTGCGGGCATTCTCACCACTTCGGAGGTAAATCCGGCGGCCGCGCAGGCCTTCTCTTTATTGGCCACGTAGGTCTTGCTGGCGCCGTCTTCGCCCACCAGGATGGCGGTCAGGTGCGGACGCTTGCGCCCGGATGCGACCATCTGTTCAACTTCTGCCGCAATCTGCGCCTTGATGGCGGCGGCAGTGGCTTTTCCGTCTAAAAGTATCATAGTTTATCTGCGTTTTCTCATCATACTGCCGGCGATGTTGCTGCCTCCGGCAAAGTTTTTCATAACGCGGCGGGTGCCTTCGAACTGCTTCAGCAGGCGGTTGACATCCACCACGGTGACACCGCTGCCCGCTGCTATGCGCTTGCGGCGGCTGCCGTTGATCTGGTCGGGATTCTCACGCTCGTAGGGCGTCATAGAGAGAATCATAGCCTCTATGCTCTTGAAGCTGTCGTTGTCTATGTCCACGTCTTTGAGGGCCTTGCCCACGCCGGGCAGCATAGACGCCAGGTCCTTGATGTTGCCCATCTTCTTTATCTGCTGTATCTGACCGTAGAAGTCCCAGAGGGTGAACTGGTTCTTGGCCAGTTTCTTATGCAGCTTGCGGGCCTCCTCTTCGTCGTACTGCTCCTGAGCCTTTTCTACCAGGGAAACGACGTCGCCCATACCCAGGATTCGGTCGGCGATGCGCTTGGGGTAGAATATGTCCAGCGCCTCCATCTTCTCTCCGTTGGAGATGAATTTGATGGGTTTGTCCACCACCGCCTTGATAGAGAGGGCAGCACCGCCGCGGGTGTCGCCGTCCATCTTGGTGAGGACCACTCCGTCAAAGTTCAGGCGGTCGTTGAAGGCCTTGGCGGTTTCCACAGCGTCCTGACCGGTCATCGCATCCACCACGAACAGTGTCTCGGTGGGCTTCACGGCCTGGTGCAGGGCAGAGATTTCGTTCATCAGCTCTTCATCCACTGCCAGGCGGCCGGCGGTATCTATAACCACCACGCTGTAGCCTTCGCGGCGGGCCTTGGAAATGGCGTTCTGGGCTATCTGGATGGGGTCTTTGACGCCGTCTTCGCTGTAACATTCCACCTGGACCTGGCCGCAGAGGGTCTTTAACTGTTCTATGGCGGCGGGGCGGAAGGTGTCGCACGCGGCCACCAGCACTTTCATACCCTTCTTGCTCTTGAGCCAGAGGGCCAGCTTGCCGGTGAAGGTGGTTTTACCGGAACCGTTGAGGCCGGCCACCAGCACAGTGCCGGGGTTGCCCTTGACGTTGATCTCGGAATGCTCGCTGCCCATAAGCTCGGCAAGTTCGTCGTGAACGATCTTGACCATCATCTGCTCGGGCTTTACGGCAATCAGGATGTTCTGGCCTATTGCTTTCTGCTTTACGGTGTCGCAGAATGTTTTTGCGGTTTTGTAGCTGACGTCGGCGTCCAGCAGGGCGCGGCGCACTTCTTTCAGGGTCTCCGAGATGTTGACTTCGGTGATGCGGCCCTGGCCTTTTATAAGTTTAAACGATCTCTCTAATCTGTCTGTTAAGTTCTCAAACATATCTTATTTCAATATTTCATCAGAATAATATGCCTTGGCAAAGGGGCGCTGGTTGTAGCGCATGCTCATAACCTGACCATAGGCGCCGGCGGTGCATATGGCAAACAGGTCGCCGCGGCTGGTGGCGGGCAGCAGCAGCCCTTCTCCCCAGGTGTCGGAGCTCTCGCAGATGGGTCCCACGACGTCGTAGCGGAGCTTTCCGCCGCGGGACGTGAGGTTCTCTACATAGTGCCTTGCGCCGTAGAGGGCCGGCCTTATGAGGTCGTTCATACCGGCGTCAAGTATCACGAACTTGCGTTCTTTGCCCTTCTTTACAAACACCGCGCGGGAAATCAGGTGGCCGCACTGGGCCACCAGGGCGCGTCCGGGTTCAAAGTGCACTGTCTGACCGTGGCCAACGGGCAGGTTTTCTGCCACAGTGCCGAACCAGGCCTCGAAAGGCGCCACGGGATTCAGCGACGGGTAGTCGTAGTCCACGCCCAGGCCGCCTCCCAGATTCAGGTCGGTGACTTCGAAGCCCGCTTCGCGGAACTTGGCCACGATTTCCAGCGCACGCTTGCACTCCAGCTTAAACGGCTCCATAATGGTGATTTGCGAGCCGATGTGCAAGTGCAGGCCCTTGAAGGCGATGTTGGTTGCGGCGCGCAGGGCGGCCACCAGCTCGTCAAAGGCCCAGGCGCTGATGCCGAACTTGTTCTCTTCAAGGCCGGTGGTGATGTAGCGGTGGGTGTGGGCGTCTATGTCGGGATTCACACGGATGCAGACGGGGGCCTGCACGCCCTTGGCGCGGGCCAGGGCATCGATGACCTCCAGCTCGGGGATGGACTCCACGTTGAAGCAGCCGATGCCGGCATCCAGCGCAAGGTTGATTTCGCGGTCGGTTTTGCCTACGCCGGCAAAAACTATCTTCTCTGCGGCGAAGCCGGCATCAAGGGCCAGTTTCACTTCGCCGCCGCTGACGCAGTCCACGCCAAAGCCGTAATCACGCACCATAGCCAGTATGCGGGGGTCGTCGTTGGCCTTTATGGCATAGTGCACCTGGAAGCCGTATAGACCGGCCTGCTTGCTGCACTCCTGCAGTGTCTGCTGCAGCAGCGCCATATCGTAATAATAAAACGGAGTCTCTATCTGCCTGAAAGCCTCTATGGCCTTATTGGTAATCATCGCTGTGAAGGGTATAATCAACCTGCGAAGATAATCAAAAAATCATATTACACTATCCGCGCAGATTGTAGTGGTTGCGAAGGCTCTCGAAGGCAGAGGGGTCGGCGCGCAGTGCTGCATCGTCGGCCAAGATGTCATAACCTTCTATGTTATAAGGTTTGTAACTATGTTGTATCGAGAAGTTTTCCAGCTCTTTTATGCCCAGAGTGCGGGCCACGTTGCGAACGGAAGCGACAGTGCCGTTTATCTTGCCCACAATCGTGTAGCCGGCAATGTGCGGAGTTGCGATGTCGGCGGCGGCCAGCAGCGCCGGATTTATATTGGGCTCGCCTTTCCAGACGTCTATGGCCAGGGCGGAGAGTTTGTCGCGGTGCGCCAGCAGGGCTGCTTCGTCCACTATGCCGCCGCGGGAGGCGTTGATGAATATGGCGCCGGGCTTCATCTTTTCAAAGAATGCGGCGTTTGCAAAGTCGCGGTTTTCTGCCCAAAGCGGGATATGGATGGTTACTATATCGCTCTCGCGAAGCAGGGTGTCCAGGTCCACCAGTTGCCTGGATGTGCCGGCCGCCTGCAGCGGAGGGTCATTTTCCAGCACCCGGAAGCCGCGTTTTCGGCCCATATCGGCCACCCTGTGGCCAACCTGCCCTACCCCAATCACGCCCAGCGTGGCGCCTTCCAGGGGCATTTTCCTGGCAAATACGTTAAGCGCCGCAAAGACATATTCCATCACGCCGTCGGCATTGCAGCCGGGGGCATTGAAGGCGGCTATGCCGTGTTCTTTGCACCAATCGGTATCGATGTGGTCCAGGCCAATAGTGGCGGTGGCGATCACTTTCACGGCCGAGCCTTCCAGCAGGGCGGCGTTGCACTTGGTGCGGGTGCGGATCACCAGGGCGTCGGCATCCCTGGCCATATCGGCATCGATGGCTGCGCCGGGGACATATTCCACCTGCTGGAAATACGGCTCAAACACGCCCTTGATGTAGGGCACCGCGGCGTCTATAACTATTTTATGAAGCATTATCTGAGATTGATTTTCTGCACGGTTCTGTCGCCCAGGATCTTGTTCATACGGGCGCGGATGTCCTCTACACTCATCTGGAGCTGCATACGCAGCACGCTGCTGCCCAGGCGCACGGTGAACACGCCGGCAGAGAACTTCTGGCCGGAGCTCATAGAGGCTACAGAAGGCCCCACGACATCGTTCCAGGCCTGGCACACGCGGGAAAAGCGCAACCCGTCGGCCAAAGGACTGTCGGCCAGGTAGCGCTCCAGCACTTCTCCTATAGTGGCTGATTTCTTGCGGTCCATAGACTAGTTGTCGGCGGCAAAAACGCCATTTTTCACGGTGAACATCCGGGAGTCAACATCCATCCCGGCCACTATGCTTTTCAGGCGGACCTTGTTGCAGTCGGTCACGAATATCTGGCCAAAGTCTTCGCTGGCAACAGTCTTAAGCAAGAACTCCACCCTGCCGCTGTCCAGCTTGTCAAACACATCGTCCAGCAGCAGTATCGGGGCAAAGCCGTAGTGGCGGCGCATCATCACAAACTGCGCCAGCTTGACCGCCAGGACAAAGGTTTTCTGCTGGCCCTGGCTGCCGCAACTCTTTATGGGACAGTCGTTCATCTTGAAGATGATATCGTCCCGCTGAGGGCCGGAGCCGGTGAATTTCAAGATGCGGTCGCGCTCCAGATTGCGGGCCATCAGCTCTTCAAGAGTCGCCTTCTGCAGGTCTGACTGATAGCCCAGCGAGATGGCCTCCTTGCCGTCTGACAGGCGCCGGTAATACTCCGCCGCCAGCTCTTGCAGCCCTTCGCACAAAGCCTTGCGCTTTTCATATATATAAGTGGCAAAAGGGGCCATTTTTATGGTGATGGTGTCCAGCAGGTCGGCGTTTACATTGTCTTCTTTGAACAGCCGGTTGCGGTAGAGCAGCAGCTTGTTGTAGCTCTGCAGGGCGCGCATATACTCCCGGTCGGTCTGGGAGAGCATCATATTCATAAAACGCCGCCGGGCCTCGGCACTTTCGTTTATAAGCGAGGTGTCGGAGGGAGAAATCATCACTATGGGGTATTGCCCTATATGGTCGGAGAATTTGGTGTAGTTTTTCTTGTTCAGGCGCACCTGCTTCTCTTCGCCGTCCAGCATCACCGCCACCAGGGACTCGGTGCCGTCGCCGGCAATGTATTCGCCGCTCAGCACCATTGTCTTCTCCCCTATGGTGCGGGTGTACTGCTCGCTTTGCCTGAAGTAGCTCTTGGTCATTGAGAGATAGAATATTGCGTCCAACAGGTTGGTCTTGCCCTCGCCGTTGTCGCCGCTTATGCAGTTCAGCGCCGGGGAAAACTCTATGCTTGCGCGGGCAATATTCTTGAAATTCTGTATGTTGATTTTCTTCAGGTACATAGCGCCTCAAAAGTACAAATAATTATTGTGGTTTCGCATTTTTATTATAATTTTGCACGCTTTAAAATCCGCAAATTTTAAAATCTAAACATAATGGCAACAAAGAAAGTCAACAACAAACCCGAGAATCAGCAGGCCGTGGGCGAAGCTGTTTCGGGACTTGAGTTGTTTTTGAAGAAGAACGGCAATCTGCTCAGCACCATCCTGCTCATCATCCTCATCGCTGTATGCGCACTTTTGGCGCTCAACCGCTGGGTGCTCAAACCCGCACAGCAAGAGGCAAGGGCCGCCGCAGCAGGCGCAGAGCGTTATTTCCAGATGGAGCAGTACGAGCAGGCTCTTAACGGCGACGGCAACGTGCTTGGTTTTGCCGACGTTATCAGCCAGTACGGCAAGAAGGCAGGTCAGGGCGTTTATTTTGACGCCGGCATCTGCCAGCTGCAGCTCAAGAACTATGCAGAGGCTGTAGAGTACCTGAAGAAATACAATGGCAAGGATCCTATCCTCAAGGCACGCGCACTCAGCTGCCTGGGAGACGCTTATGCCGGTCTGGACCAGATGGAGAATGCACTTGCATCATACAAGTCTGCCATCAAGACCAACAGCAGCGTGTTCACCGCAGCTTACCTGCTCAAGGCCGGCCTCGCAGCCGAGCTTCTGGGCCGCAAAGACGAAGCCCTGGGTTTCTACAATGACATCAAGGTGAAATATCCTACCACAGTAGAAGCTATGGAGGTTGACAAGTATATCTCCCGTCTCGAAAACGCAGAAAACTAGTATCTATGGGAAGAGCATTTGAATTCCGCAAAGAGCGCAAGTTCAAGCGCTGGGGCCATATGGCCAAGACCTTTACCAAAATCGGTAAGGAAATCACCATCGCAGTGAAGCAGGGCGGCGCCGATGTCACCGGCAACCCCCGTCTGCGTGCGCTGCTGCAGGAGGCCCGCAGCGAGAATATGCCCAAGGAGAATGTGGAGCGCGCCATCAAGCGTGCCACCGACAAGGACCAGGGCGATTACAAGGAGGTTCTTTACGAAGGATACGGCCCTCACGGCATCGCCATCCTGGTAGAGACTGCCACCGACAACACCAACCGCACCGTGGCCAACATCCGCAGCTACTTCAACAAGTTCGGCGGCAACCTGGGCACCAGCGGCAGCGTGGAGTTTATGTTTGACCGCAAGAGCGTCTTCACAGTGAAGGACCGCGACGACATCGATCTTGAGATGCTGGAGCTGGAGCTTATCGACTACGGTGCAGAAGAGGTTTTCCGCGACGGTACCGGCGAAGATGAAGACGATCCCAAGGTGATTATGATATACGGCGAGTTCACTGCGATGAACAAGATTCAGCAGTATCTCGAGAGCAACGGCTACGAGATTATGTCCGCCAAGTTCGACCGCTTCCCCAACACCGATCTCAAGCAGCTTTCGCCCGACGATCAGGCAGCTGTAGAGAAGCTTCTGGAGAAGATTGAAGAGGACGATGACGTGCAGAACGTATACCACAATATGCAGCAGTAGATTCACTTAACCAAACAAATACTATCCAAACGGGCGCCGGTTCATAAGTTGTTGAACCGGCGCTCTTTTTTTATAGGTATTGTGTCATAAATTTTGTAACTTTGGGCGTTTTTGGTTGAAATTTTTCAAAAAATCAATTTATAAATTAAAAATCAGCTATGGAATTGTCACAGATTGAACACATCGGCATAGCCTGCCCTTCTCTGGAAGAGGCTATTCCGTTTTACGAGAACGTATTGGGTCTTAAATGCTACAACATCGAGGTTGTAGAGGACCAGAAGGTTAAGACTGCTTTCTTCAAGATTGGCGAAGTTAAGCTGGAGCTTCTGGAACCCACCAGCGAAGAGAGCACCATCGCCAAGTTCATAGAGAAGAACGGCGGCCGCGGCGGTATGCATCACATCGCTTTCAAGACCAAAGACGTGGCTGCCTGCCTGGCAGACGCCGAGAGCAAGGGCGTACGCCTTATCGATGCAGCTCCCCGCAAGGGCGCAGAGGGCCTGAACATCGCTTTCCTGCATCCCAAGAGCACTTGCGGCGTACTCACCGAGATTTGTGAGAACCCCAAAGAGAAATAGTTCAACAAATAAATCATCATCATAATGAGTCAACAACTCGAAAAAGTTAAAGCGCTTATCGAAAATCGCGAGAAGGCGCGCATCGGCGGAGGCCAGGCGAGGATTGACGCCCAGCACGAAAAGGGCAAATATACCGCACGCGAACGCATCGCTATGTTGCTTGACGAGGGCAGCTTCGAAGAATTCGATATGTTTATGCTGCATCGCTGCACCAACTTCGGAATGGAGAAGAAGCAGTTCCTGGGCGACGGCGTCGTGACAGGTTACGGCACCATCGGCGGCCGCCTCGTTTACATTTTTGCACAGGACTTCACCGTGAATGCAGGTTCGCTGTCAGAGACCCTGGCACAGAAGATCTGCAAGGTTATGGATCAGGCAATGAAGGTCGGCGCTCCCGTGATCGGCCTCAACGACTCCGGCGGAGCACGTATCCAGGAGGGTGTCAACGCCCTTGCCGGTTATGCAGAGATTTTCGAGCGCAACATCCTTTCCAGCGGCGTTGTGCCTCAGATTTCCGCCATCCTTGGCCCTTGCGCCGGCGGTGCGGTTTACTCCCCCGCCCTCACCGACTTCACCATTATGCGCAAGAATGCCAGCTATATGTTCCTCACCGGCCCCGCAGTAGTGGAGCAGGTGCTGGGCGAGAAGGTGACCCAGGAGCAGCTCGGCGGCGCCAGCGTGCACGCCAGCAAGAGCGGTGTGGCTCACTTTGCCTGCGACACCGAAGAAGAGGTTGTGGCCACTATCAAAGAGCTCATCAGCTATATTCCCCAGAACAACCGCGAGGAACCGCCCTACGTTCCCACAAATGACCCCATCGACCGCAAGGAAGACTCTCTGAACGAGATCATTCCCGACAGCCCCAACGAGCCGTACGATATGTACCAGGTCATCAACGCCATTGTGGACGACGGCAAGTTCTTCGAGATTCATAAGGATTATGCCCGCAATATTATCGTGGGCTTCGCCCATATGGGCGGCATCAGCGTAGGTATCGTGGCCAACCAGCCCAAGATGCTGGCCGGTGTGCTGGACATCAACTCCAGCCGCAAGGGTGCCCGTTTCGTGCGCTTCTGCGACGCTTTCAACATTCCCATCGTGACTCTGGTGGACGTGCCCGGCTTCCTTCCCGGCACCCAGCAGGAGTTTGGCGGCGTGATTCTGCACGGCGCTAAGCTGCTCTACGCCTTTGGCGAGGCCACTGTTCCCAAAGTGACCGTTACCCTTCGCAAGAGCTACGGCGGCAGCCACATCGTGATGAGCTGCAAGCAGCTACGTGGCGATATGAACTATGCCTGGCCCACCGCAAACATCGCAGTTATGGGCGCCGACGGTGCAGTTGCAGTGCTTTACTCCAAGGAGATCAAGGCTGCAGCTACCCCCGAAGAGGCCGCTGCCATCAAGGAGGCTAAGAAGAAAGAGTATGACGATCTCTTCTGCAACCCCTACAAGGCTGCCAGCTACGGCTATATCGACGATGTCATTGAGCCTCGCAACACCCGTTTCCGCGTGATCCGCGCGCTGCATCAGCTGCGTGACAAGAACCTTGGCCTGCCCGCCAAGAAACACGGCAACATCCCTCTGTAAAAACGATTGCGGTTATGACTATGTTATTAGCTACTAACTGGAGCGATGTCTGGTCAATGACCGGCATCGGCATCGGCATAGTGTTCGTGATACTGCTTCTGCTGGTGCTTGTGCTGCAGGTTTTCACCCTCCTGGCTCTGAAAAAGAACCCGGCTGCGGCTGCCGCACCTGCAAAGAAGGCTCACGCCGCTGTGGCAGAGAATCCCAACGCTCCCCTGCACGAAGATGACGAGGAGACCGCGGCTGCGATTGCCGCCGCCCTCTATCTCTTCAGCGAGGAGGCTCACGACAACGAGAGCGGTGTGATCACCATCGTGCACAACGATCACAGCACCTGGCACCATTTTAATTAATTCTTAGAATCCAAAACAATGAAGAAATTTAATTTCAAGATAAACGGAAACGAATACCAGACAACCGTTGAGCAGAACGGCGAACTGCTTCAGGTTACCGTGAATGGTAAATCCTACGCTGCAGAGCTTCTGCAAGACGAGGCTGCTCCCAAGCCCGTAGCTACAGCTCCCAAGGCAGCCGCCGCTGCAGCTCCCGCTGCCGCTGCCGCTGCGCCCAAGGCTCCCACCGGAGCCGGCAAGGTGGTGGAATCTCCCCTGCCCGGCGTTGTTGTAAGCATCGCCGTTACCGAAGGCCAGGCTGTGAAGGCAGGCGACCTGCTGCTCACCCTCGAGGCTATGAAGATGGAGAACGCCATCCAGGCCGACAATGCCGGCACCGTGACCAAGATTCTCGTATCCAACGGCCAGTCCGTACAGAGTGGCGACCCTCTGGTAGAGATTGCATAACGCTGAATCGATGAAGAATTCTGCCTCAAAAAGAATCCTGAGGGTATTGGTGTGCTTTGTCGCAATGTTTGCGGCAATGCCGCTGCTGGCTCAGCAGTTTGACTTTGGCGAGACTATGAGCAAGTTTGCGGGCGACACCGGCTTTGCCCAGATGTTCGCCACCCCCGGCGGGTGGAAGACTCTGGTGATGCTGGTCATCTCCTGCTTCCTGCTCTATCTGGCCATCGTCAAGAAGTATGAGCCGCTGCTGCTTCTGCCCATCGCATTCGGTATGCTGCTCACCAACTTCCCCGGCGCCAATCTGTTCCACACAGAGCTCTGGAACGACGAGTTCCTGAATCCCGACAGTCCGTTCTACCACAGCTACAGGCATATTCTGGCCGACGGAGGCCTGCTGGACATCCTTTACATAGGTGTCAAGCTTGGCGTGTATCCGTGCCTGATTTTCCTGGGCGTGGGCGCTATGACCGACTTCGGTCCGCTGATTGCCAATCCCAAGAGCCTGCTGCTGGGCGCTGCCGCACAGCTGGGTATCTTTGCCACCTTTATCGTGGCTCACCTGATGGGCTTCACCTCTGCCGAGGCTGCTTCCATCGGTATCATTGGCGGTGCAGACGGTCCTACGGCCATATTCCTGACAAGCAAGCTGGCTCCGCACCTGCTGGGTCCCATTGCCGTGGCTGCCTACAGCTATATGGCTCTGGTGCCCATCATTCAGCCGCCCATTATGCGCGCCCTCACCACAAAGAAAGAGCGTGAAATCCAGATGAAGCAGCTGCGCAACGTCTCCAAGAGGGAGAAGATCCTCTTCCCCATCGTGGTCACCATCATCATTGCGCTGCTTCTCCCCTCTGCTGCTCCGCTCATCGGCTGCCTTATGCTGGGTAACCTGTTCCGCGAGAGCGGCGTTGTGGAGCGTCTGAGCAAGGCTGTCCAGAACGAGCTGAACAACATCGTGGTCATCTTCCTGGGTGTCACCGTGGGTGCCACCGCCACTGCCAACACTTTCCTGCAGTGGCAGACCCTGGGCATTATGTGCGTAGGTATCGTGGCGTTCGGCATCGGCACCGGCGGCGGTGTGCTGCTGGCCAAGCTGCTCAATGTCTTCTCAAAAGAGAAGATCAACCCGCTGATTGGTTCCGCAGGCGTTTCTGCAGTGCCTATGGCAGCCCGCGTTTCCCAGACCGAAGGTCTGAAGGCCAACCCCAAGAACTATCTGCTGATGCACGCTATGGGCCCCAATGTGGCCGGCGTTATCGGCAGCGCAGTTGCCGCAGGTATCCTGCTGAGTATGCTCGGCTAAGGCGCCATCTAGCAGGAGCGCATCCCGCTACAGCTCAACACAATACAAAAAGTCACCCCTTCGAAAACGAAGGGGTGACTTTTTATAGAGCGCTGCAAAAGAACTATTCGTATTCGAAAGAATAGTTCAGTGAGTATTCAACTCCAGCTTCTTCTGAGAAGCTGATATCCTCAAACCGGAATATTGGTGCATACGGCTCGGGGCTCCCGTCTCCGTCGCTATCAGCCAAAGACACAACCATATTACACGACAAGGTCGCAGTTGATACGACAATCGGCCATCTGGCCGTGCTTGTTAGGAATCCGTCCTGGGAAGTCCATTCCCAAGGCTTGCCGAATTCGTTATGGTCTCGCTGGTGTGCCTTGTGCAGTTTGTCTGCGCACTTTAGGATAATTATTCATCCCAGGGAGAAACCAACCAGGTATAACTGATATGATTGAAGGCCCTGCCGGGTTCTCCGGGCAGATAATACCCGTTCGGGTTAGTAGACCCCAGCCGGTAATGCCAAGGGTTAGGCTGAACATCGCCGCTGAATTCGTAGTAGATCTCATAGGCGTATTTGAACGGATACGCCGAACTACCGTACGAACGCTCTTTAAGTTGTTGCAGCAGAGCCGGCAGGACTCCGTCCAGATGGGCGGATGCAAGCGCCAGCTCCTCCAACTTCGGACAGCCGGTAATGGACCATTCCCGCAATTCACCGCCCCAATTTCCAAGGTCAAAATCAGAAGATGAATAATGGTGGCCGCCGAAATAGCCGTTGTTGGAGCCGTTACCGGCAAACCGCAATTTCTCACAATTAGAAATATTCAACCGCCTTTCCGTCTTTCCCCACCTGACACTCACAACCTCGGGACAGTTACTGATGCTGATCTGGTCCGACGCGTTCAGCCAGAGATAGCCCTTATATGAGCCTTCATTTTCCACGTAACCATCAAGGCTGGTAAAGGTAAGACCCAGCTCGGGGCAGTTAGAAATTAAAAGCGACTGATTCGGCTTAATATTGTTTTGGCCGGCATAAGTTTCTACCTTCTTTATATGGGGACAGTCGCTGATGGTTACCGTCCCGGCTCCGTTCACACACACACTTATCAGGTCGTCCCTGCCCGTCAGAGTAACGTTGCTCGGAGACTTTATATCCTCTATTGTCAACTCTTTGAACAGCAGGTTCTCTCCTATCAGCTCCGCGGACTTGCTATCTACCTTTCGGATGCGAAGTTCGTCCACCTCACCGGCATAATTAACCAGCGGAGTGATGTCCTCGACCGTATCATTGTAAATATTGACATAGAGACCTTTCAGCTTGGGTGTATTCCTGAAAGAAGCCATAGCGGGGAGCCTTTTATAAAATTCGAAATGACGCAGGCTGTCGCAGTTGTCCAGAATGACGGTTCCTGTGAAGGGAACAGTCTCTCCATCCTTTTCGAAATAGGCATAAAAAATCTGGATGCCCGTCCCGCTCAAGTCGATCTGCGCGTCAGCCGGGTTATCCTTTGGAATACCGAAACCGCCGTTGAATCGACCCAGACGCGGAGAATGGATGGTGAACGTTCTGGACGGTGCCAGGACAGCATTGGCCAGGTTGGGATCATCTATGGTAATGGAAGAGAACTCGGCTTTTTCCGGCAAGTACAACTCCCAGCCCGTATCATTCAAGTTGCCCGTGTGGTCCCCAATCGAGAGGCTACCTCCCATCTCCCACTCATCAGGAATAAAAATCTGAACCTGGGTCTGGAAGAAAGCCGGATTGATTTCCTTGTAATATGCCGTATTCTCATCGGACTCTTTGTGCAGTTTCACGTTCTTCAACTCACAGAACGGCACATCTTTGTCGAACCAGTTACAACCCTTCCATTCTCCCTTACGGCAAGCGTACAGATCTGCGAGAACGGCCCGGATTGCATTATCAGTTGCCTGATCGACAGAATAGAACGTCTTGTTGACCATATGGTACTTATTCGGCAACAACGAAGCGTTCACTTCGTATCCGAATGGCTTGATGGTCATAAACGGTCCGGTTGCGTGATAATGGACTCCATCTTTCTCAGGGGCGAAAACAGCCGTGCACTCCGCCACCTCTCCATCTTCGTTCCCGGGCGTACCCGATATGGTGAACGGAACCTTTATGGGCGGTCCTGTGGGATTCTCTTCCGAGACTTCCAAATACATATCCCCGGTATACATAGCTTTGTTCTTCAGGTATGCCTTGAACGTCGTAGAGCCGTTATTCGGATGAATCGTCACTTCGTCGGCAAGCTGAGGCACCACATAGGTCTTACCAAAAGAATATGAAAGGCTCAGATCTTCAGGAACCTGAAAGTCCATCGACCAGGCATAGGCGGCTTTGATGAAGCCCCCGAAACTGAAAGCCAGCGAGGGCTCGTATCCGGCATATGAAAGCCAGTTGGTATCGTATGTACCATTGAGGATTCCCCGGAAGGAATCCACACTTATGGGGTATGAACTGAACACCGTATAAACCAGGTGCGGATCGAAGTCAACGCCCAGTTCCAGGGCACCACCGTACAGGGAAACACCCATTCCCAGGTTGGGACCAAATTCTACGGCTCCGGACATACTGCCGGTCACGGAGAAAGGATCCTTGGGGTCAGCCGGCGCCTTTTCGCCCACTCGGCACATCAGGTTTGAGCCGTTGTAGAATGCGTGGGCATATACGCTTTTCTGGTAAGCTACGGAGAAGGTGAGGTCTACCTGTCCGGAGAGCTTGATCTCGAAGTCCATCGTGACAACCGGAGAAATCACTACAGGTCCGACTGGGATGGCACCCAGAAAAACAGTGAGTCTCTTGGTCCTGAACTTCTTCTCGACCGACGCCTTGAAAGTCAAATCGCATGAAAGGTCGGCTTCAGCCTCCACCCTGCAGCGGGCATAGGTAAGCTTGAAATCCACCACATCGGCGGCTATGTCCATATTGAAGCCAATCCTCATTTTAGGCGTAATCGACAAGTTGTCACCAAGATTGAGCGAGGCAGTGAAATCCTTGCCAAACATCTCGGGAATGGCGATTTCAAATCCGCCGCCAGCCTTGGTGGGAACAAACTCAACAGGATTGCCTTCTTCGTCTACTATCTGCCGGATTTCTCCCAGATTGAGCTGGGCCGTTTCCATATGCAGCTGCTTGAACACCTGTTCGATCGGGACCCGGTATCCCCTGTACTCATAGCTTTCGGCCGTACCTGAATTGTTCCAGACATCCCAGGTGTCAATCTTGATAGCGGCTCCGCCCGGGAAAGCATCACAATCCCGGAAGACGATAATATCGTCTGTAGCAAGGCACGAAGAATTGCCATAGAAAGAATCTTTCGTGGCCGGAAGCCTGAAACTGTACATATGGCCGTCGGTCCACACATCAGAAACGGCACTCATTACTTCGTCAGAGGCCCATGCGGCCCGGGGAGCAAATTGATATGAATAATCGTATCCGGCCGCGGTTTCTTCTGTGTTGCTCTTTCCGGTCTGCCCAAAATCAGATGCCTTGACGACGCCGTCGACACGGTCCGGACTCTTGACCGTAATCTCACATTGAGCTTTATTGTCGGCAGTAATAGATACGGTTACAACTGCCACACCGTCGCTTACTGCTGTCACAAGACCTGTATCGCTGACCCGTGCAACAGCAGGTTCGGAAGAGTTCCACAAAAGAACTATTTCTTCTTTGTCGGTGGCGTTTTCGGGAAGGAGCGTCGCCGTCAGCTGAAGCATCTCGCCGGGAGCCAGTTCCTTGGCTGTCACGTCAAGTTTAACACTCTTGACCGGAATCTGATTTTCGTCAGGGTCTTCAGGGCCTATGGGGTCCTGCTCCCCGCAGGAGGGAAGGAACACGAGACTGAGCAGATACACTGCCAGCATATGGAATTTTCGCAGGGATGATTTCATACAGGTCGCTGATAATTTGTTGTTTTTTACAAATATAGCATAGTTTTACGAAACATCCGCCTATATCACTATCAGGAATCTTCGTCAGCGATCATCACCCTGATAATGTCAAAGCAGAATCCCTTTGAGAGTTTTACGCCTTCTTTCACCGTGCCGGTAGAGAAGATCAATCCCCTTATTGGTTCGGCAGGCGTTTCTGCAGTGCCTATGGCAGCCCGCGTCTCCCAGACCGAAGGTCTGAAGGCCAACCCCAAGAACTATCTGCTAATGCACGCTATGGGCCCCAATGTGGCCGGCGTTATCGGCAGTGCAGTTGCCGCAGGTATCCTGCTGAGCATGCTGGGATAAACGGTATATCTACGATAAGAAAGGCTATTGGAATTCTCCGGTAGCCTTTTTTATTTCTGTCTGCCACGAAGACTACGTACGAGGTTATATCTTATCCTCGTGGCAGCAATGATCCCATTTTGGCCGGATTTGGCGTCACGAAGACGCCGTGGTAAGACTTAGTTTGTCTTCGTGACAGTACTAATGCCCGGGAGGCAGAGGTAACTTTCCAGCGTACCGTCTTCAATGAGTTGCTGGGGCGGGCCGGTGACAACGCCGCGGCCTTTGCCCATCAGCCATAGCCGGTCGGCAATCTGAAGTGCCAGTTCCAGGTCGTGGGTAGAAATGAAGATGGTCTTGTTCTGCTCCCGCGAGAGGCGGTGGAGCAGTTTCAGTATTTCCACTTTGCTGGGGTAGTCCAGAAAGGCGGTGGGTTCGTCCAGGAAGATAATCGGGGTCTCCTGCGCAAGGGCCTTGGCTATCATCACCTTCTGCCGTTCTCCGTCTGATAGGGTCTGGATCTGTCGATGCTTCAGTGCGGTGATGCCCACCATCTCCAGCGCCTCGTCCACCTTTTGGACATCCGTTTCTGACAGAGTGCCCCAGAATCCGGTGTAAGGGGTGCGGCCCAATCCAACCAGCTCTTCCACAGTCATATTCTGCAGCACGGTGCGCTCTGTAAGCACCACGCTTATCACCCGCGCCAGGTCTTTGTTGCTGTACGAGTTGAGCGGCTTGCCCAGTATGGCTATCTCGCCTTTTACCGGTGGCTGGAAACCCGCCAGTGTGCGCAGCAGCGTGGACTTGCCGGCGCCGTTTTCTCCCAGCAGACAGGTCAGCTCCCCGCTTTGCAGGGTATCGGAGATGCCCTCCGTCACTGTTTTCACGGAGTGCTTTCCGGGATAGCCTATAGAGAGGTCTTTGACGCTTATTGTGGTGCTGCTTGCCATCTTCGTTATTACGACATCAAAGATAATCATTTTATTCGCTACATTTGTGCTTATGGAGCTTAAAGGAATATATTTTGCCGGCGGGTGCTTCTGGGGCGTGGAGCACTTTTTCAAGGGGGTCACAGGCGTGATTTCCACCACGCCCGGCTATGCCAACGGCCGTTTTGCCAATCCCACATACGAACAGGTCTATAAAGATGATACCGGCTTTGCCGAGACGGTGCGCGTGGAGTATAATCCGGCCGCCGTTTCCTTGGAAACTCTCTGCCGGCTGTTCTTTATGATTATAGACCCGCTGTCGCTGAATAAGCAGGGCGAGGATTGCGGCACGCGCTACCGCACCGGGGTCTACTATTCTTCCAAAGCCGACCTGCCTGCGCTGGAGGCCGCCTTTGCCGCCGAGGCGGAGCGTCTGGGCGCCGACCCCGTCACTGAACTGGGGCCGCTGCAGTGTTTCTACAGCGCTGAGGAATATCACCAGGATTATCTGGACAAGAATCCTTCTGGCTACTGCCACCTGTCGCTGAAGACTTTCGCCTATCTGCGCGTGTTCGAGAAGGTGCGGATGTATCTGGCAGAAGAGACTGATTCTGTGGCCCGTATGGCAGAGATAGCCGCCATTGTGCACGAGGGGATGAAGTTCTTCTGGACAGGGTTTTACCGCGTCGCAGAAGAGAGCGCAGCTGCCGGCAAACACACCGATGCCGGACGGCCGCAACTTGTTCTGGGCCCGTTCCAGGGTCCGCCGGCCTGCCTTCGCATAGGCTACGGCCGCGGCGTGTGCGGCACCGCCTGGAAAGAGGCCCGCACCATAGTCGTCCCCGACGTGGAGCAGTTCCCCGGCCACATCGCCTGCAGCAGCGCCTCCAAGAGTGAGATTGTGGTTCCGGTATTCGGCCCCGACGGCCGCGTCATCGCCGTCCTGGACATCGACAGCGACCGCCTCGCCACCTTCGACTCCGAAGACGCCAAATGGCTTGAACTTATCGTAAGTTTATAAAAAACCGAGGGGATAGAGGGAAGCGTACCTTACGGTACTTTTTCAAGTCTAACCTATCTTAAGCACCTCGAATACTTACGATAGTGACTCCGAACTTTTTGAGGTTTGCCAAAGCGAGTACGGACATACGCCCTCACCTTCACAAATCTAACAACCTCCACTCCAATGGAGAGTTGAAGCAAAGTCTGACTAGTTTTCATAAAGTAATTAGTTAACAGTAAGTGTGAGAAAACTATCGGGGTTTGCTTGCAGTACCTCCCCTCGGTTAATGGGCATATGTCTTAAGTAAAACAGACATCCACTTCGAGGATAGATGTCTGTTTAAATGAGAACTTACTGTTGTTCTACACTAATTACATTGCAAATATAATACACGAATCACCATTTGTCAATGGTTTCGGCAAAATCTTAGCCTACCTCGCTCCGAAAATTGCAGAACCGATGCGGATGATGGTGGCTCCTTCTTCGCAAGCGATGAAATATTGGAATTCACGGATATTACTATTATTACGATGAAAACGAATATCAGTCGTTTTAAAATACGGCACCCCTCCGAAGAGGGGTGGAGTCTTGTCGGAGCCGCCCGAAGCGTAACACCAACTATTACTAGCACAAAGATACTTATTATAAGGATAAAGACACATACAAATAAATGTCACAAATCGTTTAATGCAAATCACCAAATTCATATTTGTTGACCAACAATAAACAGACGCCAATTTGACGTCTGTTTACATAAAAACCAACCAACCTTTTTAAACAACAATCAATCAAAGATTTCGTTGTTTGCATATAAGTTCTAATTACTATGACTTCCTTCTGGCCCGTCTAACACACGCAACTCCTCATCAAGTTTTCTAAAGAAGTCCCTGTTGTCTGCACTGATATAGTACATACTCTTTGCTGCCGCTCTAGAAAAGGATTTGCAGAATCGGAGATAATACTCCGGACGATTCTCTGGAGGTTCGCCGTTTGCCATCCAGTCCCATTTTGATTCTGAAAGGTCAACTACGATTATTTTGTGGTTGTGCATCTTGCACCCTCTTTGAATCCGTACGTTTTGAGACATCGAAAGGGCTTTTTCGAAGATCATCGGAGATGCAACTGACGAACCGACAGAAATATATATACCATCTTCAAGATTGTATACGCTGCTCGTAAAATAAAGGAAATCCACCTCAGAAGCATGTCCTATTGCTGCAAACGAGCAAATACTGTCTAAGAATAAGTCATCAAGCCCGAATTGAGGATGAACAGTAAACGGTATATCCGCCTTTGCGGCTCTATACATTATTGAATGCTCTCGATTTGGGAAACGGATATACAGACGGCCTGAAGGGACCTCATTCGCTCTTATCTTACCAAGCAACTCAGCAGCCGCTTCTACCTTAGATGTATCTTGAGCATCTCGGATTGCAGCCTCAAGTTCAGACGCTTCCGGAATGAATATCATCTCATCGCAAATCACCTTTGAAACAGCCTCACCAAAGCCCAGACCCAGCCAGTTGCCAACTAAAATTGCGAGATTGATATAATAGAAAGTCTTATCTGTCGGTTCATCCCCTCTCGCCACATTCCAATCATCGACGATAGACGTTCCGGTCGTAGCAAGATGATTAATCCATCCATTCTGAATAAACTCATCTATCACATCACTGAGGCCATTCTGAACCAGATTTGAGCCAAAGGTAAGTATACGCGAAGCCCCCTTCCCTTTTGCAAGGACAATGTCCTTGGCTGTCTGTTTTATAATACTATTCTCCATTGCCGGAAAGTTCTGATAGTTCGTGGTACAGTGCTAGAAGAAACACTCTATTGTCTATCTTTATGAAATCGATAGAAGCAGGAGAAGAGTTCTTGAAAAGATCCATCTTTTTAAGTTCTCCTATGTCTACTACTACAATGTGGTGACCGTGTATGGGACAGAGCTTAAAGGCCTTGTCAAAAAGCATAGGAGACATTACCGCTGATCCGAGAGAAAGGTAAACCCCATCGTCCATTTTGCTGAACGACTGCACAAAAGTCTTAAAATCCCTTTCTGCTGTACGGCCTATCGCACTCCCACTATTAAGGTAGTGAGTATATATGATATCATGTCCGAACATCGGGTGGTCAGTAGAATGAACCCCGAGCCTATAAGCACCCGCCTGAAGGCTGAACTGAGCATATGGTGCATCTATAGCACACCATCCTGCTGATAGATGCGCCTTTCTGATTGCGGCAAGGAAATCTGCCGCGGCAGATACCTTGTCCATATCTTGTGATGTCTTTATTACATCTATGAGTTCTTCTTCTGAAGGGATTCTTATACCCTTTTCTTCGATTGCTTTACCTACACCACCCCCATAGCCCAGCCCTTCATAGGCACCGGCAATGATAATCAAATTAAGATAGGATCCTGTCTCCTCCCAGATTCCAAATTGTCCGCGAGGAAGATTGTCTGCGACAGATTCACTACTCTCACCCTGAAAGGCGAACTCCCAGTCATGAATGATGCCCGCACCGTTTGTCGCGAGATGAGTAATCCATCCTTTTTCTATGAATTTAACCATTAGCGGGCCAAGGCCATTCTTAATTGAATGAGCCCCAAATGAGAGCATAACCGACTTATCGGCCTTGCGGGCTGCGATTATGTTTTCGGCCGTCACATGAATAGCACTTCTAATCTCTGGAGAAAGATCCGGATCCGGCGCATCTTCCTTGACATATATCTCGGCAATATGCACCTTATTCTTTCTCTCAGAAAGAGACTTCTGATCTATTAGGCGTCTATCGAACTGGATGAAACTCATGATTGTTTGTTAAGTAAGAAAGGAACAATCTTCCTATATTCCAGGAAGTCCGGGACAAGAATATCTGCACCGGCATGGAGAAGCCGAGCGTGCTTAGACTCGTTTCTTCCATATCGGCGTACTTCATTGCTGAGTACGCCAAAAGCAAGGGCACCATTATCGTGTGCAACTCTCATTTCGACGGGGCCATCACCGAATATTGCCAGCTTTCGTGTATCAACGGCCTCTTTCTCGATAATCTGACTGAGAACCTGACGCTTGGGGTCGTTGTTGACATCGCCAACCGAACCAAAGATTCCACCAGTAAAGAACTCGGCATATCCGAGGAGTTCAGCTTCATGGCGGACGTCATCTGTATCTGTACCACTTGCCAGATACACCTTCACGCCATTTTCTGCGAGAGCTTTCAGGAAGGCTATACTGCCGGCCACTGTCGCCTCTTTAGGATCAAGAAGGCCTTCCTCAACGAGCTGAAGACGATGGTGGATATGATCCATAAGAGCGGCATTATAGATAGCCTTATATTCTTGAATAGTCTTGATCTCCTTGTCAGGGACAATACCGTAATCTTTGATAATATCACAGAGCAGCACCATTTGATTGATAGTCTGGATTCCTGTACTCTTTGTGATTAATTTGCGACAGGTGACACGAATGTCTTCTAGAATCTTGAGGTCTACCTCTTTTCCTCCTGTTATAGCATCAATCATACAAGCCTCCATAACCTCTTCCCAGCCCTCGCGTAGAACTGATATCGTACCGTCATGATCAAATACTGCATACTCGATTGCCGGACGTGCCTCTATTAAACTCCAATCAGTTACGATTTCGGCATTGAATGGCTCGGTTACCATATATGGCTTGGCGTCGGCATTGTATGTATAATCACATTTTTCGAGAAGAGTTTTGAGTTCTTCCGGAGTTGCCGTACCTGTCTGATGGAGCTTCTGTACAGTGACACCTGACACCCCATTTCCAATATTGAGCGCCTCCTCTAAAGTAAGGTCTGCAGCCATTGCTAGTGCAAAACCGGAGAAGAAACTGTCACCGGCACCTACCGTATCAAGCTCGCACATGAATGCGATTCCCTCGGCCGTTGCGAACAAATTGCCATCATATGCAGTAGCACCATACTCCCCTCGACTTACAATCATCTTGTCTCCTACCTGCTTGTAATACCTTTCCATGAGCGCCTTGAGTTCATCAATTGGCAATTCGCTCTTCATTGGATCAAGTTCGATACCACACTCCCCGGCCAATTCATGAGTATTGAGTTTATGCCACACACCGTGGAAACGATGCTGGATTGTCCGAGCATCAACAATGAACGGTATCTGCGGGTTCTCAATAATGAATTTATTAATGCCCTCAATGAATCTATCCGTGTATATCGAGCCTTCAAGCTGCTGATTGATGAGGACCACATCCGCCGACTTGAGGGCTTTACCTATCTCGGAAAGAAGGATGTCTACCGTTTCTTCTGTAATAGTATTTCCGAGACCGGTATCAATTCGTTCCTGCTCCTTGCCATCAAGAATTGGCTTCATATACGCGGGCGTCGTCCAGTCGTTCGGCTGTACATAGAGCGGTTTACTAGACGGTAGCCATTCTTGCATAAGACGCTGCATCTCAAAACCAAACATATCTTTACCAATGACTCCGACAGGGACTACATTTCCGAAGCCCAAAGCACAGAGATTTGCAAAGACATTACCGGCGCCGCCCAAAGAGTCCTTGAGTTTATTGACTCTGCGAACCATCAATCCAGTTTCAAGTGAAGGCTCAAGATCTGCACTATTGATGTGGTAATATACATCAAGACAGAAGTCCCCGACCAGCACGACTGTTTTATCTTTAGCAACGCTCGTTGCTTTCTCAACGGCATCAAGTATATCTTCTCTCTTCATATTTGTATCTCCTGTTCTATGATTATTCTATAAACATCTTTGGTCTATCTTCCTCGGATGACCCCCATGCTGTATTTGGTGTCGAACCCATAACGAATTCCATTTCACCGCCCGCCATAACATCCTTTACTGAAATGAAGGACTTGTAGTACGGCCTGCCATTGAGCGTCATAGATTGTATGTATACATTCTCCAAAGATATATTCTTTGCCTTGACCACCAGCTGTTTTCCATTAGAGAGATTAACGGTAACCTCGGGGAAACTGGGTGTACCTATTGCAAAGTTATTACTTGCGGGAGTCACGGGATAGAAGCCCAGTGCACTGAGGATGTACCAAGCAGACATCTGGCCACAATCATCATTGCCGCAAAGGCCGTCGAACCCAGTTGTGTACATTTCTCTCTTTATACGGGCCACAAGTTCTTGTGTCTTCCATGGCTTTCCCACATAATTGTAAAGGTAAGCCACATGATGGCTGGGTTCATTACCATGAGCATACTGGCCGATAAGGCCCGTAACATCCGGGATTGTGTTATTGTCCTCGGCTGCAAGCTCAGTGTTGAACATGATATCAAGTTTATTGTCAAACTCCTCATCACCGCCATTCATTGCAATGTACGTGGTTATATCCTGAGGGACATAAAAAGTGTATTGCCATGCATTACCTTCTGTATAATCATGATGCCCGAGTCCTGAAACTCTGAATGGATCGAAGGGACTTCTCCAACTGCCATCTGCGTGACGGCCACGGACAAAACCGCTTTCCGTATCAAATACGTTCTTATATGTGAGAGCGATATTTGTAAAGAATTCGCAATCATCTGCTTTACCTAATTTCTTGGCCACCTGGGCGACACACCACTCATCATATGCATATTCAAGTGTCTTGGAGACTGCGTTATTCTCGAATTCTGAAGGAATGTACCCGAGTTTCAAAAGCGGTTCTATTCCTTTAGTGAAGTCTCGAGAATGATCGACTGCAAGCTCCGCCATCGCTGTATAAGCCTCCTCGTAATCAAAACCGGGGATATCTTGCATTATGGCATCAGCAATTACAGAAAGAGCATGGATACCAATCATGCCATACACTTCATATATACCGAACTCATGGATAGGCAGGATACCGTACTGACGCCAGTGCTCCAGCCAAGAGTTGATGAACTGGACATTCATATCCTGACAGATAATGTTATAGAGCGGATGAAGCGCTCTAAAGGTATCCCACAATGAGAAGTTGGTGTATTCCGTACCATCGACGCTCTGATGAACCTTGGTATCCCAGCCATAATACTGGCCATCAACATCGGTTATGATGTTGGGGACTATCATCGTATGATATAGTGACGTGTACAAAATCTCCCTGTCATCCTCCTTGACGACCGAACGGACATCAATTTTCGAAAGAGCCTCGTTCCATTTCCTGTCAGCGGCCTTTGCTATCTTATCAAAGGACCAACCTTTGATTTCTTCCTTTAGATTATTATGCGCGCCATCACAACTTACGGTTGAAAGCGCCATTTTAATGTAAAGTGTAGAACCTTCCTTAAAGCGAACATATAATTGCTTCCCATTCTCTGAGAACTGCCAGTCAAGAGGTGTTTGTGAGAAGTCTGCCCAGAAATAAAAGGTATGGTCACGAACAAAGAACGAAGAACGGCGCAAACCTTTGATTGAACGATCACCTGCCTTTTCAAGGGAGAACTCTAGGGTATTGTCGCGAATACCATGATCAAGATCAAATACGACACCTGCTTGCTTTCCCTTGGGGAAAGTAATTCTGTAAATAGGACATCTTTCGGTAACCGTGGCCTCAACTCTAATACCGTAATCGTCCAACGTTACAGCATAATAACCAGGACGAGCAATCTCTGTATCATGAGAAAACCTTGAGCGGTAGCCCCCATCAGGATTTTCCTTCTGGCCGCATTCGAAAGAAGGCACACCTGTGACAGGCTGGAACATCATATCCCCCATGTCTTCACCTCCGGTACCACTGAGATGTGTCTGAGAAAAGCCCTGAATGGTTGAATCCTCGTATTTGTAGCCTGAGCAATGATCCCAATCAGTATTGTCTGTATCCGGGCTGGCCGCAACCATACCGAATGGAAGAACAGCACCGGGGTATGTGTGTCCGGTGAAGCCGGTCCCGACTATTGGATTGACCCACTGAGTGTATGACACCTTCTTTTGGTCACAACTGCAGGCGAGTACGCTGATTATTATAAGAGAAAAGGCTATCGATATTTTTCTCATCATTTTATACCATTAATCATTTATTGAGATATGCGGCCTATCTTGCTCTGCCACGCCCCACTCCTTATTGGGTTTGGGCCCCATATTAAATACAAGTTCACCACCCTTCTGGACGTCATTTGTCGATATATATGTCTTTGTATATGGCCGACCATTGAGCGTTACTGACTGAACATAAACATTCTCCTCAGACACCTTAGGCGCCTTGACAACAAACTGCTTCCCATTGTATAAACGGAGAGCTATCTCCTTGAAAGTGGGCGTGCCCAAAACGTAGAATCCACTTGCAGGAGTAACGGGATAGAACCCTATTGCACTCATGATATACCAAGCTGACATCTGACCGTAGTCTTCGTTTCCGCAAAGGCCGTCCGGAGCAGAAGTATACATTTCTCTCTTTATACGGGCGACCATCTCCTGAGTCTTCCATGGTTGACCGGTGAAATTATATAGATATGCGGCATGATGACTCGGCTCATTCCCCTGTGCGTATTGGCCAATAAGACCGGTAACGTCTAGAGTAACACAACTTTCATCAGAAAGATTGGTTTGAAACATTTCGTCCAGTTTGGAAGCGAAGGCCTCATCTCCGCCAAACATGCCGATATATGTATTGATATCCTGCGGCACATAAAAATTATACTGCCAGGCATTACCTTCCGTGTAATAACTGTTGCCGGTTTTATAGGGGTCGAATGGTTCAACCCAGCTCCCATCCTCATGACGACCTCGTACAAATCCGCTATCAGGGTCATAGACATTCTTGTAAGCCTTAGCTAGTTCATAATACTTAGCAGCCTCCTCAGTCTTACCAAGTTTATCTGCAACTCTTGCTACGCACCAGTAGTTAAATGCATATTCCATCAACTTCGATACAGATTGATCTTCATTCTCGACAGGAATGAAACCCCGTTCATTCATCGGGTGAAGTCCTCTAAGATACCATATATCAGAGGGCGTTACCTCTCTCTTCATTGCATCGTACGCTTGTTCATAATCAAAGCCAGGAACATCCTGAATGATTGCATCTGCCAGAACAGCTGTAGAGTGCATGCCGATCATACCATATACTTCCCATATTCCAAAAACATGGATTGGCAATCCACCGAACTCTTTGTCAAACTCCAACATTGAGTTGATGAACTCGATATTCTTATCCCGACATATAATATTGTACAGTGGATGAAGCGCTCTGTAGGTATCCCACAGTGAAAAGGTTGTATAACGGGCCACATTACTTTCATGGATTTTACCATCCCATCCATAATGCCTGCCGTCAACATCCGTAATCTCTATAGGAGCAATCATTGTATGATAAAGTGCGGTATAGAGGATAGTTTTATCGTCCTCTTTGACTGCTTTTCGAACATGTATTCTTGCAAGTTCCTTATTCCACATCACATTGGCATCATCCTTGACCTCCTCAAACTCCCAATGAGGAATCTCTACACGAAGATTCTTCTCTGCCCCATCACAGCCTACGGTGGAGACACCCATTCGAACAAGGATTGTTGAACCCGCAGGGAACTCAAGGTAAACCTTATCTCTATTTTCTGAGTATTCACAACCGACAATATCTTCAGAGAATTCTGCGAAACTATAGTATGTGTGATTCCCTATAAAACCACTTGAACGGCGCATCATCTTGATGGTATTATCAGAGGTAAATTCTAACAAGCAATCTGTTTTATGATCGCCGATACCATGATCAAGGTCGATTATAATACCAGACTTCTGATCGGCAGGAAAAACGAACCTGTAAAAAGTACATCTTTTTGTAGCCGTCGCCTCACATCTTATCCCGTAGTCTTCGAGGGTGACTGCATAATAGCCTGGATTCGCGACTTCTGTTTCATGTGAGAATCTTGATCTATAACCCTCATCTGGATTATCTTCAGAGCCCACTTCGAACTTTGGCTCGCCCGTAACAGGAACAAGTAAAAAATCTCCCATATCGGGTGCGCCGGTACCGCTAAAATGAGTCTGAGAGAAACCCATGATCGTTGGATCCTGATATCGGTAGCCGGAACAGTGGGCCCAACCATCAACACCAGTATCCGGACTTGCCGAAACAAGTCCAAAAGGGACTGATGCTCCAGGATATGTATGGCCATTCCAATCCGTTCCGACCATAGGATTTACATAATCCGTAAGATTATCCGAAGCGCAGCCGGCCATTAACATAGCTAAAGCTACTAGTGTAACGACTCTTGTACTTATTGTTTTATAGTATCGCATAATGTAGCTTATTATAATCCAAGGATGGCTTTAGTCTGCTCCGGACGATATTCCATTCGTATTCTCCAGAAGAGTTCCTCCAGATTACATGTTGTGTAGGTGTCAGGAAGACGACGGGTACACATATCCGCACACTCTACCTTACTAACGCGTGGATATGTCTTCGTGTCGAATTCCGCAAGTTCATCTTCGCTGTCACCGGTATCACCGAACCAACTCCAACAATGAATACAGATAGCATTGTACTTCTTGCCATCTCGCTTCATCTTGTGAGCGATATATGTAGGGCTACCTTCATCAAGATGATTCTCTGTCTGGCAGTTCCAAATAGAGTATGTGGTCATTACGATCGGAATGTCGATTCCTTTCTTATTTGTAACCCACATAATCTCCTGATCAGAATCCGCATATGGAGAATATGCGATTGCAATTATTCCTAGCAAGTTATCGTTTGCGTCTACCATTGCCTGATAGCCCTCCATTGCTTCTGGAGAATCAACCTTATCTCGGGTGACTGTACCCAGGAGCACCACATTATTCCTCTTCATCTGTGCTGCTTGAGCCTCAGCCATCTGTTTTAGGATTGCTTGGCGATCCTTATACTGGCCAAGTTTATCGATGAAGTAGTAGCTACCTCGCTCAAAGATACTTGACTGAGGTCTCTTCTTTTCTAGGAGGAATCTCATTTGTGCCGGCGAAATCATCGATAGGTTGCCGCATGCCATCCCAAAAGAGCACTTGGTCTTGTCAATGAATGGGTCAGAATAGTACTTATCATAGAATGAATGCATGAGCCACTGACAGTTATCTCCATCTGACATATAGTAAGAGATAAAGTTTTTGTCCAGTGAGAAATCTATTGTTTTAGGGTCAAGTGGCTGATACTTCAGGTCACCCTGATTCTCCTTGTAGCAGAGAGAAGTCATTACGGTATTATGCCCCCAATCAAACGGGACCCAATGATTACCGTAGAGTGAGATTATCTCATCAAGGTCGCCTTCATCGCTGCCGGCATCAGCGCCATAGCAAGGAGAATTCGGTTCAAGCCAGTTAAGTACTTCACAAAACAGATCCCAGTTCCGAGGTGCTGTCGGGTCGCCGTAAACGGTGTTGATATTTATGCAAAACCATCTGTTGGCAATAACCATGTTCTTAAGCAGAAACACGCCGACATGGTTGAAAATAAGACCCGTATTCCTGCACTTATCTTTAAACTCATGCCATGAATCAGCCACCGTCTGTTGGGTAGCATCATAGAGCATCTCTATTCCGGCTTGATCGAATAAATCCTTCTTCTTGATATCTACGATTAGTCCTCTGAAGACATGGCTGGCAACAGCGCCGACACTTACACTCTCCGGATTGTGCTCGATGTCAATCAGTACATACCCATCATATATATTGCGAAGGCTACCGGGCATATCGGCAGGAAGCAGTGCAAGTTCTTCAACTCCTACGTCACCAAGGCACTTTACTCCACTTTGTTTGATTTCATTGATTGAATTCACATAACCAGTCTGTTTGCTTTCCTGACTCCAAACCATCACATCGTTCACGCCGTCTTCAATAGCCAGAGCAGATAGGCCGATAAGAGATTCGCTGAGCATATAATCATCGATTCCATCAGAACCAACTATGTTCCAGTATGCAGACGGCATTGTCCCGACACATGGAAGCCAGTTTCCATCAATTCGAGACTTGTTTGAATCACAAGAAACGAAAACCACCAGAGTGGCAAGAATCAATCTGATATGTTTCCTCATATTGATGGGGTTATTATTCTTCAGAAGAGTCAGAAGCGGCAGGAACTTCAATTGCCTTAACATCTGAATAATTGAAGTGCTGCACACCATTTATAATAGTTGTAGTTCTTGCCGCCCATCTTATGTAATATGTACGGCCAGTATATAGTGCTGTTTTAGAAGTGTATTGCAATTCTTCGCCTATATAAGCATTCCCATCAGTGTCCTCATAGCTCCTATATTGACTGAAATTTGCAATATAGTTACCATTACCGGCAGAAGGCGTAGAAGAGACATACATCGCTATATAATTAATATTAGCTTGATAGTCCGGGTTATCAGTGCCTCTCGTTATTTTCACCTTGCCGACAAGCCGTCCTTTTTCATCAATTGAGGGTTCGCCCACCCACTCCAGACGGAGAAATGGTTCTACCTCAAAAGTGTATTTTACAGTACCTTCTATCTTGAGTCGTACCTCATCATTACGTATGTAGTTACCTTCTGCATCCAGTTGTTGGTAAGGCACAAATGCGCCAACCGGCTGAACTCCATATTCTCCTTTGAATAACTTGGTATGATTGAATGAACCATCAACCTTGCAGAGGATATAGAATGGAGTAGGATTCTCATCCCAGCTATATTCCATCAACTTCAGTTTCGTGCCACCTGTAGGACAGCAGTGAAAGGGTTCGCCGGTACCTTTGTCTATAAGCATTCCGGTAAACGTTTCCTTCGGCTCCTCATAATTATCAATCCTAGCGCAGGACACGAGAACTACGCCAAGAAGCAACAATATGTTAATTATTTTTTTCATACTCTATACTATTAAAAACCAGGGTTTTGTTCCAGGTTGGGATTCCTGTTTATTTCTGCACTGGGAATAGGATGGTAGTAGTACCTTGTATTATATGAAAATTGCTTATGATATTGGTCTTCCCGACGGTCGTAGAACCACTTTCCACCTTCCGCTGAAGTAGGGCTTGTCGTAGAAACATAGAACGGCATAAGCGTATGATATATGGTCTTATTCTGAAGCACATCGAGAATCCTCCATCGCTTGAAATCCCAATAGATCTTGTTCTCATTTGCCATTTCTTTACGTCTTTCCGTTCTAACCACATCAAGTGTCAGTTCTCCCACAGATGTAAGAAGAGTAGCGCCGGCTCTTTCTCGGATAGCATTGATCTGAATCATTGCATCTGCCAAATCTCCTTCAGGCTGGCCATCAAGGAAGAGCTCATACTCGGCTTCTGCCCTATTAAGCATCACCTCTGCATAGCGCATATCTATCCACTGCTGATCCATCTTATTCTCATAAGCCGCCTCTGTACGAGATTCCACGAGGAACTTGCGCGTTGAGAAACCGGTATGGGCAGACTCTGAATTCTCGTTAAAAGGACCGGCCAAACCGCATTTCGTCATCTTTGTTCCATCTTCAAACTCATAGGGAGATTTCTCAGAGCCATCGGCACTACCGGCATCGACAATATAACCGCCGTTGGCAACAGTCTTATAGTTACTCCATGTAGTCTTACTTCGCAACGGTTTTATACCAGAATGTTCTCCAGGAGTCCATGGACCCGTATAAATGCCTCTACGTATATCGATAGGTTTACCCATGAACTCATCTCCGGGACATATAACATATGCCTTTAAACGAGGTTCACAGTTCTTCCATGGATCATTTCTATCATCCCAAAGGATATACTCACCATTCTCGTCAAAGCATATGAACTCGCCATTTTCATCCTTAAGAGAATTGCCTTCCATATCATACAACTCGAACATCTCGACAAAATCAAGGCTGGGACAACCCGATGAGCCGATACCATCGACAGGATACATACGATTGCGCATAAACTTATCATAGCTGTGGTTCGTATCGGTGTAGTTATACCGTCTCACAAAGAGAATCTCGGGATTATCTTCATCGAGGAAGCACTGAATCAGATTATCCCTTATCTTCTCTTTGTCTCCAGCGACAAATTTCTTCTTGTACAGCGATGCATGGCCTTCAACAAGTTTAGCGGCTGTTAAAGCCTCTTTAAAGAACTCATCAGCCTTGTCAGCAGGAATACCGCACACCTGGACATTGGGTGCCCCATCGCTTCCCTTATGGAAATGGTAAATTGTATTGTACTTGGCAATACATCCGGCAGTAAGCATTACTTTGGACTTGAGCGCGGCGGCAGTATATCTGTTTGCCCGTTCAGGGGCCATTTTGTCCGAACCCATAAGATTATATGCCATGTCCAAATCTTGGCCTATCATTCTCCATGTCTCCTCCTCGGAGTTTCTCTCTACAAAAGTGCCTTCATATCCACAATCTGGATAATCTATCACTTCTGTAAGATAAGGGACACCACCATGACGTTTGGCAAGGGCATAGTAACTATATGCTCTGAGGAAATAGGCTTCTCCAATAAGATGATTATAAGTCTCTTCCTTGAAGTAATCCTTATAAGGTTCAAAGTTGTTAATGAAGTAGTTAATACGTCTTACGTTCTGATAAACCCATGACCAGACCATGTCTGCCTTTTCATAGACGCAGTTATCTATATCACGCGAAATGAACTCGCCTGTATAACCACTATTGGGCCTGTACTGCCATCCATATCTATGGTTAAAGCCATCTGACGCAGTATAATTGAAATCTTCAATGGGTAACTCCCTATAGAGTTTCGCAAAGTAAGCCTCGACACCGGCCGCAGAATTGAATACCGCATCATCGCTCACCATATTGCGAGGTTTGACGTCAAGGTCGGCACAACTTGAAAAGCAAATTATGCCTGCAATCACAATTAATATACTTTTGATAGTTTTCATCACTGTACCGTAATTAGAATTTAACTTGAACACCGAAGTTGTAAGTTGTATTAATTGGATATATGTAGCCATGATTACCGCTAGAATGCTCGGGATCAACATATTTCAGTTTGCTGAAAGTAAGCGGATTGTAGCTATTAGCGTAGATTCGCAAATTGTAAATCGCGATTTTTCTGGTTAACGAACGGGGGAAGGTGTAGCCAAGTTCAACACTTTTCAGACGAGCATATGCTGCATTTTCAACCTTGAATGTACCGGCCCCACTCACGCCACCGAATGCATACGTACCTTGTACCCATTCAGTATTGGGGTCATATACATCAGCTGTCGGATCAACCGGATGCCATCTGTCAAAGAAATAGTCCGGTCCGTTACCACCGCCCCAAATGGACTCTCCCAAAATCTCTTCGTATTCTACCCAGTGACGAGCTGCCCCTTGCCATAGCATATTGAAATCTATGCCTTTCCATGAGCACTCAAAAGTAAGACCGTAATATATCTGAGGAGCGCCACTATAGCCGATGATGTGTTTGTCTTGACTCGTGATGTATCCATCCCCATTCCAGTCCTCATATAAATAATCTCCGGGAAGGGTACCGTTCCCAACTTGTGTTGGACTGTTAATAATCTCATCCCAATTTTCATAGCGGCCAACACCTTGTAGTCCCCACCATAAGCCAACGTTCCTATAACTATTATTATTGTACCAGTTCTCATAGGAATTACCGGACTCGGCTCTTTCACGATAGAGAGTCATCGTATAGGCAAAAGAAACATTTCCATTGAGTGAATAGTAGAAATCTCCTATATGGTTGTGATGACTCGCCTGCATATCCCAACCTCTAGTCCGTTCTTCATTAAGATTCTCCTGAGGAAGGTCGGCACCGGTAGTTGCGGGAAGGGAATTACGGCGTGTCGTAAATATTCCTGTTCTATGGCGGTCGAATAGATCGACTGAATAGCCCAAGAGACCATTCCATGCATTCAGGTCAAGGCCTATGTTTGCCGTGTAACATGTCTCCCACGTAACATTCTGATTTGCAATGCCTTTATCAGACAGGCCATTGACATATGCTCCATTAAACACTGATCCACTCGTGGGATATGTATAACCGGTAAGGAATTGGAAGTCAAGATTATTGTCACGACCCATCACGCCGTATGAAGCTCGTAACTTAAGATTGTTGATTTTACTGAGAAACCTGTTGTTCTTCCAAAAACGCTCTTCGGAAATACGATAACCTATCGATCCTCCCGGGAAAAAACCGGCGCGGTGCGAAGGTGCGAATTTCGAAGATTGGTCGTATCGCCCGGAGAGTTCAACAAGATACTTGCCGGCATAATCGTAATTAAAACGGGCGACAACAGCACGGGACGCATACTCTTTTAGACCGCTTCCATTTCCCTGCTGGTTCTCTGACAATCCGGCAAAAATCTCATCCAGATCAAGGCTGAGATAACGCCTTGCATAGAAACTGTCATTCTTGTTCATCTCCTCCTCATACAAAACCATCCCAGACACATGGTTGTCACCAAACTTGTTGTCATAACTAACCGAAGCATCAAGAAGTATCTGCTGATTATATGAGTACTCACGACTTATCTGAGACGGAGAGCTCAACGTGTTGGCAATATACTCATCTGTTGCAGCATTATATGTATAAAGGTTGTACGCCTTTTTATAGTCCTTACTGTCATAAATCTGGGTATCATAGCTGAGGGACACCTTGGCAGCAAATCCTTTCATAAACGCAGGTTTATACTCAAGTGAGAACTTGGTCTGCAAGAACTTGTTTGTCTGATCATTGTAACCCACCTGACTAATATCAGAAAAAGCGACAGGGTTATATCCATCAACGGTGGGCTTGTATAGATATTTCTCATTGTCATTTGCATAAATCGGGTCAGACGGCCTCTGACGCCAAAGAGCTCTGATTATGGAGCCGGAGCCCTCATGAGGCTGAATCTTATCATCAAGATCTCCCCATACATTGAGACTTGCAGTAAGGCCGTTTGCTAGGTCTGCGGATATGTTTGAACGAAAAAAGTACTGATTAAATTTCAAATCTCCGTTCTTATAAAAGCTCTCCTGGTCTGTATAGCCCAAACTCATGTAGTACCGAATTTTATCCGTACCACCATCAGCACTGATTGTGTGCTGATGGCTCGGTGTAATCTCACGTACGGTTGCATGGTACCAGTCTGTAGACACAGCCTCACCTGTCCTATAGGCATTCATTTCTTCTTCAGTATACTGAACGGAAGGGTTGAGGTAGTTTCGCCATGATTCCTCATTATAAAGTTGCATATATGAAAGTGCATCAAGCGGCTTGGGCAGACCAGTCAGTGTACTGAGATTGAGGTTATAATCGTATGTGATGTGCATTCTGTCTTTAGTTCCCTGCTTTGTTGTAATAATGATTACACCATCTGCTGCCCTTACACCATAAACGGCGGCAGATGCATCCTTTATTACAGACACACTCTCGATATCATTTCCATTGAGTCGTCCAATAGTCGATCTGGGAACACCATCAATAATAATAAGGGGGGTACCGAAGTCACGGATACTGATAGAAGAATTAAAGGTACCAGGCTCTGATGTGTTCTGAACAACACGGAGACCTGAAAGTTTACCGGTAAGCATGTTCTCTGCATTCGCATTCTTTGTGATGACTATTTCATCACTTCCAATACTTGCTACCGAACCTGTAAGTGTCGCTTTTTTCTGAACGCCATACGCAACAACGACAGCCTCATCTAGTTGTGTACGGTCTTCGGCAAGAGTAAAATTGATTTTTTTATTGCCGTTCACCGCAACTGTCTCTGTTTTCATACCGATAAAGACCGCCTGGAGTTCAGCTTTGGGTTTCACGGTAATCACATAGATACCATTAGCATCTGTAGTAACGCCATTGCTGGTACCGACTTCGATGACAGATGCACCCGGCAGAGGATTCCCACGCGAATCTGTAACGGCCCCGGTTACCGAAATATTCTGGGCAAGTGCCTGCCCTCCTAAAAAGAGAGCCGCAGCCAGAACTGTCATCAGTTTAGAGCTAATTTTGGTTAATAAGTTCATAATGATATTAGTGTATTATTTGTTGATTATCTATTTCAATCCAAGTAATTGTTTAGTCTGATCCGGGCGATATTTCATCCTGATACGCCATACGAGTTCTTCAAGACTGACTACCTTAAACTTGTCATCAAGCCTTTTAATGCATAGCTCCGCTGCTCCGGATGAATGAATACAGGCTCCAAATGAATAATCATCCTGATTTGGAATGTTCTCCCCCAAGGTGTTAGGACTTGTACCAATGTCCCTGAATTTGCTCCAGCTATGAAGGCATATAAGATTAAATTGATTCTTATGTTGGTTAAGTTTTTGGGCAATGTATGCCGGTGTACCCTGGTCAAGATCATTATGATCACCAAGGTTCCAAATAGCATATGTCGTTCTGATTACTGGTATATCGATTCCATTACGATTGCTGAACCACTGTATATCTTCTGACGAATCAGGATATGGGTTGTACGCTATTGTAAAAATTGCATCAAGCTGATCGTTGGCATCGATCATCGCCTGGTATCCTTCTCTGGAGGCCTTACTGTCAGTTGAGTCCCAACTTACGGTTGCCAGAATTCTCACATTGGCAGCTCGCATCTGCATAGCAGTTTCTTGCGCCATCTGCCAAAGTACCTCCTGACGATTCTTTTTTTCTCCAAGGTAATCGATAAAATAGTAGCTTCCGCGATCGAACACAGAACAACCACGCTTCTGCTCGTTGAACAGTTTCTGTAGCCAATCGGGATTGAACATGGCAAGCTGACCGACTGACATGCCAAAAGCAGTCTTGGTCGACTGTGCATATTTATTATTATACCATTCCCCGTAGAAATCCTTGAGCTCCCACTGAACGTTATCTCCATCAGATAGATAGAAATTCACGAAATCATAGTCATCAGTAATTGAGTAATCAATAGCAAGCGGATTATATCCTCCATACTTGACGGACTTCTTACGCTCAGGGTAGCAGAGTGAAGTGATACCGGTGTTGTACCCCCAGTCAAGGGGCACCCAGTTATTACCAAATCTTGAAATCACCAGATCCGTTTCTCCTTCATCATAATTCGATGCGCCATATATCGGAGAGTTGGGAGCAAGCCAGCCGTTGACCTCCCTGAAAAGAATCATGTTGGTTTTACCTTTAAATTCTCGCTCTGGAAGGATATTGAAACAGAACAGGCCATGTTCGATAGCATATCCTCGAAGTTCGCCCATCCAAACCGGTATCATTATTAAAGCTTGATTGTTGCACTTATCCTTGAATGCTGTCCAGGCGTCTTTAAGATTCTTTTTACGGCAGTCGTACAACATCTTAAAGCCGGCATCCTTGAAGTAATGCTCGTCTACCTCATCCACGATAATGGCATTGAACACATGGGCTGCAACTGTTGCAACTGATATCGACTCCTGGTTACCCTCCAGATCTGTTAAGACATAGCCTTCGATTAACTTTCGGAGAGAACCTTCCTCATTCTCACCCTTAAGTGCAAGTTGAAGAGGATTAACTTCGCCAAGACATCTGATATCCTGCGCATCAAGCCAGTCATGTGCGACTTTATAAGAGGCGCCTTCAGACGATGAATATCCCCAGAGGACTATATCGTTCGTCCCTTCCTGAAGAGCACGGTTTGAAAGGCCGACGAGTGATTGGAAAAGAACGTGATTACGAAGACCTGTACCAGTGGCAGAGTCTTTATCAAGTTGGTTCTGGGTTGATGACCAAATGACACCGGTAACATTCCAATAACTTGAAGGCATACTGGAGATATACGGAACGACATTGCCATTCTCACGAGTCTCAACCGCCGGCCAAACACCATCATCTACATGGTATGTTTCATCAGAAGGAGTAACAGGATCTTCTTCTATCGGTTGGCATGCAGCAGCGGCACTTGCGCACACCATCATTATTATAAGTTTGGATATTTTCATAACGAGGACCTTCAAGAGTAATGATTCTAGTATTCAATTAATGATACCGGCCAGTTTTCTTTAGCCTGTCCCCAATCAGCATTAGGCTCACTTCCCATTATAAACTCAACATCTGCCCCTTCTTTGATATCTGCCAGCGATAAGAAAGAATTATAATAAGGCTCTCCGTTGAGTTTTACACTTTGAATATAAATGTTGTCTTCATTATAGTTTGGTGCAGACACAGTGAAAGTTCTGCCGTTTGGCATCACAATAGATGCCTCCTTAACGGCTGGCGCACCAATTACGAAATAACCGGCACCTGGAGTAACCGGATAAAAGCCAAGTACACTGAAAACATACCAGGCAGACATCTGGCCACAGTCATCATTTCCACATAGGCCATCCGGTTGCGAAGAGTACATCTCTTTACGTATGCGGGCAACCATCTGCTGTGTCTTCCAAGGCTTACCGGCGAAGTTATATAAGTAAGCAGTATGATGACTCGGCTCATTGCCATGCGCATACTGACCAATAAGGCCCGACACATCAGGTACACTGTTATACTTTGGATCAAGCGGTGTTAAGAACATAGTATCAAGTTTTGAAGCGAACATCTCTGCGCCACCATTCATCTCAACATACGTTGTCATATCTTGCGGGGCATAGAATGTATACTGCCAGGCATTACCCTCCGTATAGTCGTCGTTCCCCAAGCCTGATGTCTTAAACGGATCAAATGGCGTTTTCCAGCTTCCGTCGGCATAACGTCCTCGGGTGAAACCACCTGATTCTACGTCAAATATGTTTTTATAATTCTGTGCACGTTTTGAAAATTCAGTTGCATCCTTGTTTTTCCCAAGTTTCTTGGCGACCTCTGATATGCACCAATCATCATAGGCATACTCCAACACCTTGGAGACAGAGTTATTCTCAAGTTCAGAAGGGATATAACCAAGATTCTTGTAGTAACCGACCCCTCTATGCTCATCATTTGCTATATCAAGCATTGCCCTGTACGCCAATTCCCAATCGAAACCAGTCATATCCTGAAGAATAGCATCTGCAATCACAGGAATAGCATGATAACCAATCATACAATAAGTCTCACAGGTTCCATACTCGTTAATTGGGAGTGAACCTATTTGCTTGTATCGTTCAAGCATAGAGTTAATGAAGCCAACGTTCTGCTCCGGACAGATAATGTTATAAAGCGGATGAACCGCTCTATATGTGTCCCAAAGAGAGAAGTTCGTGTAGAGAGCGATTTCACTCTTATGAATTTGCTTATCCCAGCCTAAATATTTACCATCTACATCTGTGATAAGGTTAGGGACTATTAGACTGTGATATAATGCTGTATAGAAAACTTTCTTATCGTCATCGTTTGCAAATTGGGCATTAATTTTTGAAAGTTGATCGTTCCATTTCTTGTCAGCTACCTTGACAACCTTTTCGAAGTTCCAACCAGCAATTTCAGCATCAAGATTTACCTTTGCCGCTTCAGAGCTAACAGTCGAAAGGCCCAATTTGACCATAACCCTCTTGCCTGGGTTAAGTTTCACATATAATTTCCCGGGATAGGCAGCGATTGTATCAATTATAGGTTGGGAAAACTTTGCACAAAAATAATAGGTGTGGTCTGAAACGAATCCACATGAACGGCGATACCCCGTGACGGTTCGATCATCAACGTAGGTGATCATACAATCACGAACGCCACTGTCATTGCCATGCATCATGTCGAAAATTATGCCTGCCTCCAGTGCTTTAGGATAAGTGAAACGATAGAAAGCACATCTATCTGTCACAGTAACCTCGCAATTCACTTTGTAGTCGTCGAGATTAACTGAATAGTACCCAGGGTGTATCACCTCTGAGGCGTGAGAAAACCTCGACCTATATCCGGAATCTGGATTCTCAAGACTACCCTCCTCAAACTTCGGGGCACCTGTGACGGGCTGCAGAAGAATGTCGCCCATGTCATTGGCTCCAGTACCACTCATGTGTGTCTGAGCAAAGCCAATTATGGATGAATCGTCATAATGATAGCCAGAACAATGCTGCCAATCGCCAACCCCTGTCTCCGGGCTGGCAGAAACCATTCCGAAAGGAAGAATCGCACCCGGAAAGGTATGGCCATTGTATGCCGTACCTACTGACGGCAGAACACTATCAGTGTAATTCGGCGTCTCTCTACAGCTGACAATACACAGAAGTAAAGCGACTACATATAATAGTCGACGACTCACGGTTATTCCTATTTATTCTGTTATTCCTATTAATTCAGCTCTAGTTCACAAGGCAACTCTTCGTGAACATAATGAATGACATCGGCCCCAGACTTTCTTAAAGAAAGATCATCAACCATGATATCAACAAGATGAATACCCATTTTATCGGTAGGTATCTTAGCAGAACTCATCTCCGGAACAATGTACTTTAGTTCTCTTGATGCATGGAAACATGCGATATGCCGTCCATTTTGAATATCCATGCCGTGGCTTTTGAAGAACTCCACTGCCTCGAGGACGAACAGAGCTGATGAGAATACATATCCATCGACAGGGATTTTCGAATCATGGATATACTTCATCGCTGCCGCGAAATCGTCCATATAAGTACTAATGTTGATGCTGACCACCAACTCCGGATTTGGTTCCAATCCGGCTTCGTTCAATGCTCTCTTATATCCAAGGTATCGCTGATGAATAGTAGTCAGATGTGCATTGGCCATGAAAAAAGCAATGTTCTTCAATCCTTTTGAGATAAGATGCTTGGTAAGTTGATATGATGTCTCCTCATTCTGAATTATGACATAGTTTGAATCCAGTTCGGGATAGTAACGGTCATATAATACAAATGGAAAATTATCTTCAATCATTCTGTCAATCTCAACCCTTGACCTCTTCATCGTAGCCAACATGATTCCGTCAACCTTTTTATTTCTCATCATCCTTATGAGAGCATCCTCCATGTTACCGTCAGACCTGGAACTACCAACCATTAGCGTATATCCACGTTTATTTGCATAGATTGATACGTGCCTGGCGATGCTTGCATAAAATGGGTCAGAAATTGATGGGAAAATAAGACCGAGGGTGTGAGTATTTCCTGTATTCAGACTTCTTGCAAGATAATTTGGGGTAAAGTTTAGTTCCCTTGCTTTCTCAAGAATTCTAGTTTGGGTCTCCTTGCTAATGTGTTTTGAGTCTCCTTGCCCGGAAAGCACCCAAGAGACAACTGTCTTGGAAACTCCCAGTTTATCTGCAATATCCTGTAAAGTAATTTTCCCTTTCATAATTAAAAGGGCGGGCATTTCACCCGCCCCCTAAATAGCCAACTAAAAAAATACTAAAGCTTATTGAAGTTTTCCCTCTATGATTTTTGCGTTAGGGCCACAAAGTTTAGCCGAGAACTTACCTGTGATATCCTTGATATCCTGATCATTCTCAACAGTTTCCGTAAAGGTCCAGCCAGCAACAAGACCCTCTGACTCAGCAGTAACTTCCATTACACCTGCAGCAAGGTCAGCAATCTCATCATTGGTAAGAATTCTACTCCAGAGATGGAGGTTTCTGATTGAACCACCAGGGTTGCACCAGCCACCTTTAGGGGTTGCAGCACCTTCCGGTGTGAGATCATTCGGAGTACGTGCAAATGCGAACATATGAGTTATACCAGCATTTGATGCGGAATAACCGGCAATATTACTATCATTACGATTCTTACCACAGTTACGTGTGCCATCGAAGAACATATTCATATGATCACCTTTACCCGGAACGCCTTTGTCGCGATAGGTCATGCAGATGTGATGCCATCCTCCGGCAAAGTCATTTCTCATATCACGGTCATCTCCGAAACGATACTCTTCTTCACACCAGTTTCTACCACCATCTGTTTTCTCATCAATAATTACCCAACGATACTTTCCGTTGTCATACTCGTTAGTACCCCAACCGCCGCCATTGTCTACGCCACCTTCAGTGGAAGCAAAGAGGACTGATTGCCAGCAGGCATCCGGCCATGCAGGAAGATAGACCTCCAGGTCGACCGTAAAGGTGAAAGTATGATCGGTCTGTGCGTTAGGCTGACCAAAATTAATAAATTCCGGGTTATTACCGAAGTCTATGTAGCTAGATTCTGATGTCGAATTATCTACCCATACATATCCGGCTTTACTTTGGAATGGAACATCCTCTTTAAGTTGTGCATCCTTGAATGCAGAAATAGCGTCAGTTGCAGCCTTTACAGCAGCATCAAGTGCTTTCTGATCGCCTTTCTTTGCCTGGAAATTAGCAACCGATGCTTCGAGAGTTGTGAGTGCACTCTGAAGGGCATCAACAGCACTCTGGGGATAATTCCCTTTCTTTTCACCTACAACGGCACCATCAAGAAGATTGTTGATTTCTGCTACTTTCTGTGAAAGAGTGGTAACAGCAGCAGCATAGTCAAATTCATCAGGAACAGGGTCAGGTTCAGGTGTAGGTTTGTTACACCCCACCAGTGCAAGTGTCACAAATGCAAGAAGTGAAAAAACAACAAGTAATTTCTTCATAATGATGATTGATTAAAAAATTAATAGATAAGATTTATGTTATTTAGTTATTATGTTATCTACTTAACTAGTTAAGTAAGGAGGACTAAAAAAAAGTGTCATTATCAATATATATTGTCACTACTTATTCATTGTCGTATGATGGTTTACTATATCGTTTATGTAAAGATAATGACGATTATTATAATCTCCAAATTTTTCAAAAAAGATTATAACTTGTCTTGAATCTCATCAATAAAAATATCTCGGGAAACAATTCGATAATGAGGATGATATGCATCCTCATACTCTTTACTGTGGTGGAAAATGAAATGACCACCGGCCATCAAGGAATCTATTTTGACAAGATCGGCAGAAGCATCTGGGATGTCCGAGTAATAGCGCCGAATGATGTCCGATATTTCACCCCATTTATCATTCCAGCGTTCCTCTGAAAGAGTAATACCCTCATTGGCACTTCTAACGAATGCGTTCAGTAGGGTATCAGGATCAACAATACTATCAAGAACAACAGATAAGTCCACTCTAATATAATTACCATTGTCTCCGACTGGCATATATCTCATCGCCGGCCTTTCATATAAGCCAGCCTCCAAGTCTTGTCTATATTCTTGTAGTTCGGCCTCCAGGTAGTATTTAGCCCCTTCATAATTAGCAATCATGTGACCAGGACCCAAATTATCTTGACAGAAATACTTATAAATATCCTGTACCCTTGACTCGGGATACAGTTCCAACTGTCGTGCTATAGCTTCTCTAGTGAAATCGCTCTTGCAGGAAGCCACAATTGATAAAAAAGCAAAAACGGCAATAATGGAGATTACGTTACTTAACTTACTCATAATTAAAAAAATCAGCCGCTGCTAATGTTATCTAGCACCGAAAATGGCGCTGCCGATGCGGATGATGGTGGCGCCTTCTTCGCAGGCGATGCGCCAGTCGCCGCTCATACCCATAGAGAGTTCGGGAAGGCCGGCGGCCTTTTGGACTTCGCGGGCGCGGCGGAAGTCGGCACGGATGCGGTCTTCGTCAGAAGTATTGGTGGCCATAGCCATAATGCCGCGCAGACGCACGCCGGGATAGTCGGCAGCCGAAGCTGCCACGGCCAGAGCCTCGTCGGGAGTGAATCCCGTCTTGCTCTCTTCTGCCGCCACGTGTACCTCCAGCAGGCAGTCCACTCGCCTGCCCTGCGCCACCGCCGCGGCAGAAATGGCCTGCAGCAGGTGCAGCGAATCCACCGACTCTATCAGTGAGGCGTACGGCAGCACAAACTTGATCTTGTTGGTCTGAAGGTGGCCTATGAAGTGCCACTCTATGTCGGCGGGCAGCGCCACAGCCTTGGCCGCCAGTTCCTGGGGCCGGTTCTCGCCAAAGCGCCGCTGGCCGGCAGCATACGCCGCCATAATATCCTCGGCCGGCTTAAACTTGGAAACCGCCACCAGAGAGACTGATGACGGTATTTCCTTAAGTAGCTCTAACAAATTGTCGGCAACTGCCATTATTTGCGTTTTTGCTGTTGTTTCTGCTGCTGTTGCTGCATCTTGTAGGCCTCTTCAAGCCGCTGCTGGAACTTGGACTTTTTGGCCGGCTTACTGTTGTTCTCTGCCGTCTTCTTGGCTATCTGCGCCTTGAGTTTGTCTTCGCTCACAACCCACTTGCGGATGACCCAGTTCTGGGCAATGGTAATCAGGTTGGAGAGGAAGTAATAGTAGTTCAAACCTGCGGAGAAGCTGTTGCAGACCAGCACCATAAAGATGGGCATAAACCACACGGTCATAAACTGCATACCGGGCATCTGCTGATTCTGGGCAGCGGTGCTGCTGGCGGTCATCTTGGAGTAGATGAACATAGACACGCCCATCAGCAGCGCGAACAGAGACACGTGCTTGCCGTACATAGGTATCTTGAACGGCAGGTTCAGGATGGAATCGTAGGTACTGAGGTCCTGGGCCCAGAGGAAGCTCTGCTGACGCAACTCGAAACTGGACGGGAAGAAGCGGAACATCGCATACAGTATGGGGAACTGCAGCAGCACGGGCAGGCAGCCGCCAAACATACTCACTCCGCTCTTCTTATACAGGTCCATAGTGGCCTGCTGCTTTTTCATTGCATCGGCCTCTTTGGGATACTTCTCGTTGATTTTCTGAATCTCGGGCTGCAGCACCTTCATCTTGGCGGTGGACTCGTAGCTCTTTATAGTGAAGGGCGAGATGACCAGCTTGATGAGGATGGTGAGCAGGAGGATAATCAGACCGTAGCTGTCAAAGTATTTGCTTAGCCAGTTGAAGACCGGGATTATGACATACTTACATATGCTGCCGGAGAGCCAGCCGCCCAGCGGAAGCAGCTTGTCATATTTGCGGTCGTACCCCTTGAGCACCGGATAGTGGTTGGGGGTGAAATTGAACTCGAAGTTGCGGGAGAAGTCGGCGCTGCGGGTGCCGTATTCCACGGTGAGGTCGGCTCCGGCGGCGAACAGACGCTCATTCGGGTCACTCTCGGGATAGGCCTTTACGGCGATGTCTCCGCCGGAGAATCCTTCGGGAGCATAGAATATCGCAGAGAAGAACTGCTGCTTGAATGCAACCCAGCTGGCACTGCCGGCCAGATCTTCGCGACCGGAGTCCTTGCGGAGCATAATCTGCTTGATTTTGTCGGCGCCGGAATAGCGGAACGCAACCGAAGAGTAGTTTTTCTCGTTTGTGTATCCTCTCTCAAGACGCGGCATATCCATTGTCCAGTTCACCTTGTAGCTGAGAGATGAACGGGGAATGATACTGTCCATAGCCACAAAGCGGGTCTGCAGGCCCACGTCGTAGCTGTCGGGGAGCAGAGTATAGATGTTCTCTATGTAGGAGTCATCGTCCACATAGAGGCGCATCGTGACATTGTCGCTGCTCTGCGAAGCCACCACATAGTTGAAGTCGGTAGTGTTTATGTACTGGCCGGCATCCAGCTCCATATCAAACTTGCTGGAGCCCTTGGGCATAAGGTAGAGGGCGGTGCTGTCGTACTTATAGTACTTTTTGATGAGCACCTCGTCTATCTGACCGCCGTGGGTGGTGAAGCCAACCTTGATATTGTCGTTTTCAAGGTATACGACGCTCTCTTCGCCGGCATAGGCCATAGCGTTGAGACTCTGGGTCTTGTAGAGCTGTGGCTGATCTTCGGAAGCCTCCCGGAGGGTGTCCCCCTCCCAGGTGATTTCCTGTGCGGCAATTTCTTCTTGGTATTTGGCGGCCTCTACCCTTGCCAGGGAGTCGGCCTCCATACGTGCCTTCTGTTGTTTTTCGAATTGTTTTGTGTTATACCAGCTGAATACCAGCAGTATTACGCCAATCAGCGCAAATCCAATCAGACTCTGTTTATTCATCAGCCGCCATCTCCTTGATTTGTGCCTCAAGGGCTGCCAACTCTTTCTTTGCGTCTTCTATCTTGGTGCGGTAGTCGCCTATAAGAGCCTCGGCACCCTTGGACTTCTCGAAGAATCCGATATTGTTTTCCCAGGTGGCGATGTCCTGCTCCAGCTTGACATACTGCTGGATCAGGCGGTCTTTCTCTGTAAGCTGACGGGGAGCGGCGCTGCGGGGACGCTCCTGGAAGCCGCCGCGGCGTGCCGGACGGTCTTCTGATGCCAGCTCTCCGAACTTGGCCTTGAGGGCGTCGCGGTAAGCGGCCTGGATTTTATCTTTGTCCTTGTAGGGGATGAAGCCTATTTCACGCCACTTGGCCTGGAAGTCGTGCATTGCAGCCAGGTCCTCGTCGTGGTTGCCGGAGAGTTCGAAGCCCTCTATGGCGGCAATCAGCTCTTTCTTGGCAGCCAGATTCTCGGTCATACTTGCGCCCTTGCCGGCACCCTGCTTGTCCTTGTTGTTGAAGAAAGTGTCGCAGGCGGCGCGGAAGCGGTTCCAAATCTGGTCCGATTTCTTTTTGGGAACGGGACCGATCTCTTTCCACTGCTTCTGCAGGTTGATGAGGATGTCGGAGGTCTTCTTCCAGTCTTCGCTGTTCATAACGGCCTCGGCCTTCTCGCAAAGCTCTTCTTTCTTTGCCAGGTTGGCAGCCAACTGGTCTTTGAAGTCGGAGTGGAACTGCTTCTTGGCGGTGAAGAACTTGTCGCAGGCAGCGCGGAAGCGCTCGTATATCTTCTCGTTCTCTTTCTTGACTGCAAAGCCTATTGTGCGCCACTCCTTCTGCAGATCCTGCATCTGCTGGGTGAGAGCGGCCCAGTTGCTGTTCTGATTAAGGTCGCTGTTTGCAATAGCCTCGGCTTTCTCGCAGAGCTCGGTCTTGGCCTTGAGGTTGGCAACCTGCTTTTCCTTTGCGGTCTCGAAGTATGCCTGATATTTCTTGTTGATCACTGCGGTGGCAGCTTTGAAGCGGTCCCAGATCTCCTCTCTCTTCTCTTTGGCCACGGGGCCCAGCTCTTTCCACTCTTCGTGTAGTTTCTGCAGGGCGCGGAATGCATTCACACTGTTGCCGCTTTCTGCCAGCTCCTCTGCTTTCTTGCAGAGCTCTTCCTTGGCCTCAAGGTTTTTCTTGAAGTCCATATCACGCAGTTCGTTGTTGATCTTCACAAAGTCGTAGAAGACCTCAACGTTGTGATAGTAAGAGTCGTACAGATCCTTGGCCTTTGCGGGGGGCACTGCGCCAATTGCGCGCCAGCTGTTCTGCAGCTCGCGGAATTTGGGATAAGCCTTATTCAGGTCGCCGGGATCCTCTACCAGAGTCTTGAGCTCCTGCAGGATCTTGCTCTTGGCCTCGAAGTTCTCTTCGCGCTTTGCGTTCTGCTCGCTCATAAACTCAGCGCGCATATTGCGGTATTTGCCATAGAGATTCTTGAAGCCACGCTCTATCTCTGCAAACGGATTGGTGGATGCGGCTTCTGCTTCGGGGGCCTCTGCTGCCGGCTCGGCAGGCTCGGCGGGTGCCTCGGCCTCGGGGGCCTCTGCGGGAATGTCGGCCATAGATGCCTTCACAGCCTCTTCTGCAGCCTGGTCAAACCCTGCAGCCACTTTCTCTTTCTTGAGATTCTTGTAGAAGCAGGCCTTGATGACCTCGGCATATTTGTTAAGCTTTTTGATGTCGGAATTGTCGATATATTCCTTGAGCGAATCCACAAGCTCTTTCAGACTCTTGTCGGAAAAGTCGATATCCTTCTCCTCTTCGGCGGATGCATCTTCGGCGGCGGGTGCCTCTGCAGCCGGCTCTTCTGCCTTGGCCTGCTCGGCCTCGTCTTTCAAAGCCTCTTCTGCAGCATCCACGGCGGCGATATTCTCTTTCACGTCATCCACAAACGCCTTTGCATCCTTTGCAAAACCTTTCGCTGCATCTTTAATGTCTTCTATCGCATCCTGAGCCTTGTCAATGACCTGGCCGGCCACCTCTTTAAGCTTGTCTGCAATTTCACTCAATTTGTCATTTACCGGCGCTTCTCCGGTGGAAGGGGATTGCTCCACGGGATTAACATCCTCAGAAACAACCTTGTTAAGTTCATCACTCATTTGTTCGGTTTTTTGTGTACAGTAAGGGGCGAATTTATACAAAAAATCTAAATAACTTGGGTTTTATTCATATTTTTGTACGCTATGAGATTCGATATTATCACCGCCGTGCCGGAGCTGCTGGACAGCCCGCTGAATTATTCCATTGTAAAAAGGGCCCGCGACAAAGGTCTGGTAGAGATTTTTGTACATAATCTGCACGACTGGGGCAGCGGTAATTACAAGCAGATAGACGATTACGCCTTCGGCGGAGACGCCGGTATGGTGATGAAAATAGAGCCGGTCTACAACCTGATAGAGCACCTCAAAAGCGAGCGCGACTACGACGAGATAATCTACACCTCTCCCGACGGCAAAATCCTGGACCAGGGCGACGCCAACGAGATCTCGTGTATGCAGAATGTTATTATCCTGTGCGGCCACTACAAGGGCATAGACCACCGCATCCGCGAGCATTTGATCACCCGCGAGATTTCGGTGGGTGACTATGTGCTGAGCGGTGGCGAAATCCCCGCCGCCATTATTGTGGATGCCGCCGTACGGCTGATTCCGGGCGCCATAGGCGACGAGACCAGCGCCCTGTCAGACTCCTTCCAGGACGACCTCCTCTCCCCGCCAGTATACACCCGCCCGGCCGACTTCAAAGGCTGGAAGGTGCCCGACGTGCTTCTTTCCGGCAACCCCAAGCTTATTAAGGCCTGGCAGGACGAGCAGTCGCTGGAGCGCACCCGGCGGCTCAGGCCGTATTTGCTCAAGGAAGAGTAATTTTTCTATCTTTGCCCCAAACTGCCATTGGATATGAGCAAACTGATACTTCCCAAAGACTATAAGGCCTACCTTACTCTCCCCGAGACGGAGCAGGCCATCAAAAGCATAAAGGACTTTTTCCAGCAGTGCCTGGCGTCGCAGCTGCGGCTGAGGCGTGTCACGGCGCCGCTGTTTGTCAAGAGCGGACTGGGCATCAACGACGACCTGAACGGCATCGAGCGGCCGGTGACTTTCGCCATCGGCGATATGGGCGACCAGCGGGCCGAGATTGTCCACTCTCTGGCAAAGTGGAAAAGGATGACGCTGGCGGAGTACAAGATTCCCCGCGGATACGGCATCTACACCGATATGAACGCCATCCGCCCCGACGAAGAGTTGGACAATCTCCACTCTTTATATGTGGACCAGTGGGACTGGGAGGCAGTAATGGGCCACGGCGAGCGCACCCTCGCCTATCTTAAGAATAAGGTGGACGGCATATATAATGTGCTGCTGCAGACGGAGTATATGGTATACGAGAAGTATCCCGCCATCACTCCTATCCTGCCGGAAAAGATCACCTATATACACGCACAGGAGCTGCTGGACCGCTATCCCGGCCTCAGCGCCAAGGAGCGTGAAAACGAGATCACCCGCAAATACGGGGCTGTGTTCGTGATAGGCATAGGCGGAGCCCTCTCCGACGGCAAGCCGCACGACGGCCGCGCTCCGGACTATGACGACTGGAGCAGCATCGCAGAGAACGGCCTTGCCGGCCTGAACGGCGACATCCTGCTTTGGAATCCGGTTCTTGAGAGTGCGTTCGAGATTTCTTCTATGGGTATCCGCGTAGATGCAGAGGCGCTGCACCGTCAGCTGGAGATCCGCGGCGAAGAGGCCCGCGCCGAGCTCTACTTCCACCGCCGGCTGCTTTCTGGAGGCCTTCCGCAAAGCATCGGAGGCGGTATCGGGCAGAGCCGTCTGTGTATGTTCCTGCTTCGAAAAGGCCACATCGGCGAGATTCAGAGCAGCATCTGGCCAGACGATATGAGAGACGCCTGCAAGGCACACGGAATGCCGTTGATTTAAAATTTTTAAAAAAATATTTGCATTTATAATTTTTTCTACAAACCTTTGTTCCCAGAACAGCGATTGAAATGAACGCACAGGTTAACAGCTTTTTCTTTTGGCGCGCTTGGTTTTGGCAATCAAGTGTTTCTGTGTGCGCATCACCGATCGTGTAGTACCAAATAATAGGAACATAAGATAAAACATATAAGGCCGGTCCTTTGGGATCGGCCTTTTTTGTTGGAAAAAACAATACAAACAATAATTAACAAACATTTAATCTTTACAACTATGGCAACCAAACGATTTATCCTTCAGGAAGAAGAGATCCCCAGGCAATGGTATAACATCCAGGCAGATATGCCCAACAAGCCGCTGCCTATGCTGCACCCCGGCACCAAACAGCCCGTCACTGTAGATGACCTGGCCCACATTTTCACCAGGACTGCATCTGAGCAGGAGCTCAACCAGACCGACAAGTGGATCGACATCCCCGAGGAGGTTCGCGACCTGTATAAGTCCTACCGCTCCACTCCGCTGGTGCGCGCCTACGGCCTGGAAGAGGCCATCGGCACCAAGTGCCACATCTATTTCAAGAACGAGAGCGTGAGCCCGGTGGGCAGTCACAAACTCAACAGCGCCCTGCCGCAGGCTTATTACTGCAAGAAAGAGGGCATCACCAATGTCACCACCGAGACCGGTGCAGGTCAGTGGGGCACCGCGCTGAGCTATGCAGCCAAGGTGTTCGGCATTGAGGCAGCCGTTTATATGGTTAAGATTTCTTACGAGCAGAAACCCTACCGCCGCAGCATTATGCAGACCTATGGCGCCCAGGTTATAGCTTCTCCTTCTATGAGTACCCGCGCCGGCAAGGACATCCTGACCAAGGATCCCAACCACCAGGGTTCGCTGGGTACCGCCATCAGCGAAGCTGTGGAGCTGGCAATGAACACTCCCAACTGCCGCTACTCCCTGGGTTCAGTGCTGAACCACGTTACCCTGCACCAGAGCGTAATCGGCCTTGAGGCAGAGAAACAGATGAAGATGGCCGGCGAATATCCCGACATCATTATCGGTTGCTTTGGCGGCGGCAGCAACTTTGGCGGTCTTGCATTCCCGTTTATGCGTCACACTTTCTCCGGCGAGCATAAGAACACCCGCTACATTGCAGCAGAACCCCTTTCCTGCCCTAAATTCACCAAGGGTGTGTTCCACTACGACTTTGGCGACGAGGTAGGTATGACCCCTCTGATCCCTATGTTTACCCTGGGACACAACTTCCGCCCTTCCAATATCCACGCCGGCGGTCTGCGCTATCACGGTGCAGGTATGATCGTGACCCAGCTGGTTAAGGACGGCTTCGTAGAGGCTGTAGATATCCCTCAGCTGGAGACATTTGAAAAGGGTCTCATATTTGCCAAGGCAGAGGGCATCATCCCCGCTCCCGAATCCTGCCACGCAATTGCAGCTGCCATCCGCGAGGCAAAGGCCTGCGACGCCAAGGGCGAGGAAAAAGTCATCCTCTTCAACCTCAGCGGCCACGGCCTTATAGATATCAGCGCATACGACCAGTATCTGGCCGGCAACCTGGTGAACGGCGAGGTGAGTGACGAATACATTCACGAAAACATTGAAGAACTGAAACAGCAGATCAACCTCTAACGACTCAATATTATGATGTGGAATGCCAAGATGGAGTGTATGCCGCGTGAAGAACTCACCCGGCTGCAGAGCGAGCGTCTGGTCAAGATAGTAAAATACACCTACGACAATGTGAAGTACTATCACGACCGTATGGACGCTGCGGGGGTAAAGCCCTCCGACATAAAGGGAATCGAAGATATCAGCAAGCTCCCGTTTATGACCAAGCAGGACTTGCGCGACTACTATCCGACCGGCACCTTTGCCGCGCCTATGAGCGATATCGTTCGATTTCACGCCTCCAGCGGCACCACCGGAAAGCCTATAGTGGCGGGTTACACCAAGCACGACCTCGAATGTTGGAGCGAGGGTGTGGCCCGCTGCCTTACGGCCTACGGCCTTACCAACAAAGATATTGTGCAGGTGGCATACGGCTACGGCCTTTTCACCGGCGGACTGGGCGCCCACGACGGCGCCTCCAAGGTGGGCTGTTCGGTGCTGCCCGCCAGCAGCGGCAACACCGCCAAGCAGCTTCTGCTGATGAAGGACCTGGGCGTCACGGCCCTCTGCTGCACCCCCTCCTACGCTCTGTTCCTGGCCGAGAGCCTGCATCAGAGCGAGGACTTCAAGCTCTCCGATATGAAGCTCAAGGCTGGCGTCTTCGGCGCCGAGCCGTGGAGCGAGAATATGCGCGCAGAGCTGGAAGAGAAGCTGGGCATCAAGGCCTATGACATCTACGGTCTCACGGAGGTCAGCGGCCCGGGCGTTGGCGGCGAATGCGAGTATCAGGACGGCACCCACATCTGGGAAGATATGTTCTACCCGGAGATCATAGACCCGGTGACTTTGCAGCCCGTGCCTCACGGCGAGCAGGGCGAGCTGGTGTTCACCACCCTCACCAAAGAGGGAATGCCGGTGATCCGCTACCGCACCCGCGACCTGACTTCGCTGAACTACGAGCCTTGCAAGTGCGGCCGAACTGCGGTGCGTATGAACAAGATTATGGGCCGCACCGACGATATGCTCATCATCCGCGGCGTGAATGTGTTCCCGACACAGCTGGAGGCCGTGATTATGGAGTTCCCAGAGTGCAACGGCCAGTATTTCATCACTGTAGACCGCGTGAACAACACCGACACTTTCCAGTTGGAGTTGGAGTTGCGGCCTGAGTGCTACGGCGACAGTGTGGGCCGGATGAACAGTCTGGTCAAGGCCATCGTGGGTCGCATTGCCAGCGTCATCGGCATCAAGTGTGACGTCAAGGTTGTGGAGCCCGGCAGCATAGAGCGCAGTGCGGGCAAGGCAAAACACGTGAAAGATCTCAGAAAAATTTAATAACTTAGCGCTATGATCATAAAACAGTTATCAATATTTCTTCAGAACAAGATCGGCCGTTTCACCGAGGTTACAAACATCCTGGGCCAGGCCGGCGTGGATATGCAGGCCTTCACCGTTTCGGAAAACTCCGATTTCGGCATCCTGCGCCTTATTGTAGATGACACCGACAAGGCCGTTGCAGCGCTTCGCGAGGCTGGTTTTGCAGTGAACACCACCGACGTCGTATGCCTGGAGTGCCCCGACCGTCCCGGCGCCATTGCCCCGTATATGAACAAACTGTCAGAAGGCGGTATCTCCATAGAGTATATGTACGCCTTTTCGCAGTGCGGCAGCGCCAAGGTCATCATCCGCCCCGACGACATCGCCCTCTGCGAGAAACTCATCTCTGAGTAGAGACAGGGTAACGCCAGAAAGGAAACGCCCCGCTATTTGCGAGGCGTTTCTTTTTGTCTATCGGCGTGATTCAAACTTTGCGTTTTGGAAGGTTCGCCTGGGGACAGCAGAAGAAGATGCAGTTGGTATTTGAGGATAGCCTTCGGTGACACTGACATCTTCCAGATTAACCTTGAAATTATCGGTACAGTTGAAATGGCGGAAGCCGATATGTATGGTCTTGCCGCAGAAATTGTCGGGAATCTTTGCGACATGTAGTTCGTAACGACGTTCTGCAGTCACTTCAGTAGTTTGTATTGGATTGCTCTTAGTAAGTGTAGATTGATGTATCAACGTACAGCCGGTTTCCAGATTATCGTTGTCAGGTATGGTTTCAGTTACATACACTCCGATATGCTCCAGCGGATATTCCGGGTCCTGCGCACCTATCCAAAACGACACATAGTGTTCTTTAGTAGATAGTGCCATTGCAGGAGAAAAGACCCAGTTGTCTGGAGTCAGGGCGTAAGTTCCGTTGTATGATTCACTTGCCATAGTCTGAGAGCCAGATAAGGGCGCTTGGCCATTATCTTTATTCATAGTTCTCCACCCGTAGCCATCTCCGTCCAGGTCAATGGTTGTCCAGGCGCTGATGTGTTCGCCATCTTCAAAATCCTCGAAGAAAACCTTGGCCGAGAAGGGTGCAGGAACGCGGAACGCCAGTGCTGTAACTGTCACTGTAGCGGTGGCGCCCGAAGCATCTACCGTAATAGTGGCGATTTTGTTTTCCGATGTTGTGTTCCGGTCACACTTGAAAGGCACGGATATCGGACTGTCCGATGCCAATCCGGACTCTTTGTCGAGATGTACCCAGTCTTTATCGCAGCATATAGTCCAATCACGGTCGGTGGTAAAGCTGATTGTATTTTCGTAATGGCAGCAGTCGCCCTCGAACGATTCCACATTTACGCTGGTACTGCTGATGATAGACAGTGAGGCTGTCTTTCCATCCTGCTTGATCAGCACTTCTTTAGTTGATCCTTCCGAATCGACTGAAATCACCGCAGTCCGACTGTCATAAGATTGGTTGGGGCTGCAACTGATTGTTATATATACTTCAGATTCAGATGCAGTGCCCTGAGAATGGTCCAAAGAGAGCCAAGTCTCGGATACACTTGCCGTCCAGTCGTAATTGCAAATCACGGAAAATGACGCTGCCCCTCCGGAAGAATCGAATGATATGGTCGATTGGGACAATATGATTGTAGCATGTTCTGGTGCTGGTCCCGGCCCGGGTGGCGTAGGTGTTGGTGAAGGCTCTTCGTCCGAATCGGGGCCAGGAGTCGGTTGGGGTTGCGGCTTATTGCAGCCGTATATTGCGACCGCCGCCACCAGCAGCAAAGCCGCAAAAAAGAATATATTCCGTTTCATAGTCTCGTGATTGTGTGATTTGCTGCAAGTTAGGCATAAATCTCCGGAATACAAAAAAAGCGGCATCTGCCGCTTTTTTTGTGACCCGCTTGGGGCTCGAACCCAAGACCCCAACATTAAAAGTGTTGTGCTCTACCTACTGAGCTAGCGA
>JAEETP010000020.1 GCA_016290415.1 Bacteroidales bacterium | reverse complement strand
GTGGCTGTCGGTGCCGTTCCAGGTCAGCAGGCCGAAATCAGATGTTCCGGAAATCATTGCGCTGGCCCGCTGGCTCTTGTTCAGGAACGAAATTACGTAGCAGTAGTTCTCGCTCACGGCCCCCACTACGCCCACAATGGAGTTGTGGGTCACCACGCCCATCTCAGTTTCCACGCCGTCCTTGGCGCCGCGGTTCAGGATAAGGTAGTTGTGCTGCTTGTTGGGATTGCTCTTGATGATGCTTGCGGGAATCCACTTGTAAAGCCCGGGCGTGGAGTCGGTGACGGCCTTGAAGTCTTGCAGGTACTGCACCTGGGCCAGCTTGCCCCTAAGCTCGGCATTCTCTTCCTGCAGCGCCTGGTTGTAGGCGCGCAGGTTAAAGAAGTCGCGTATACCCTGGCTCCTTTCCCAGAAAAAAACCTGGGTGGACCGGATTCCGTCCAATATCAAATACCGCTGCAGGATGCTGTTCTGGGCTATCATTACAATTGAGATTACCTCCAGCACAATGAAGGTGCCAATTGTGAGCAGCAGTTTGTATGAACGGGAGTTATAGTCCATCGGGAGCTATTCAGGCTTTTATCTCATCAGGAACGGATATTTCTCAATGTTCTTGAGCGCTGCGCAGGTACCGCGCGCCACGGCGCGGAGCGGATCCTCGGACACGTGGAACGGGATGTTGATTTTCTTTGCAAAGCGCTGGTCGATGCCCTTGAGCAGGGCGCCGCCGCCGGTCAGATAGATACCCTTGTCCACGATGTCGGCATACAACTCCGGGGGAGTCTGCTCCAGCACCTCCAGGATGCCGGCCTCTATGCGTGCCAGCTGCTTGTCCAGGCAGTGGGCAACCTCCTGCGAGGTAATCTCGGCCTCGATGGGGTGGGCAGTCATAATGTTGGGTCCCTTCACGGTCATAGGCGGAATCTCCTCTTCGAGGTCGGTGACAGCCGCGCCAATCTTGATCTTGATATCCTCTGCGGTGATTTCACCCACGCGGATATTGTGCTGCTGACGCATATACTGCTGAATCTCGTAGGTGAAGATATCGCCAGCAACGCGGATGCTCTGTGCAGCCACGATGCCGCCCAGGGAGATGATGGCGATTTCTGTGGTACCGCCTCCGATATCCACAATCATATTGCCGCTGGGCTCGGTCACGTCAAGGCCGATACCCAGCGCTGCAGCCATAGGCTCGTACACCATATAGATGTCGCGGCCTCCGGCGTGCTCGCAGCTGTCGCGCACGGCCCTCTTCTCTACCTCTGTGGAGCCCTGGGGAATGCCCACGACCATCTTGAGGCTGGGAGTGAAGAAGCTCTTCTTGTAGTTTATCATCTTGATAAGCTCGCGGATCATAATCTCCGCAGCGTCAAAGTCGGCGATTACGCCGTCTTTCAAGGGGCGGATGGTCTTGATGCCGGGGTTGGTGCGCTCGTGCATCAGCTTTGCGCGGGTACCCACGGCCATAGGCTTGTCGGTATAGGCATCGATGGCAACGATAGAAGGTTCGTCAATGACCTTCTTGTCATTCATAAAGATGACGGTGTTGGCCGTACCAAGGTCGATAGCCAGCTCTTGTGTCAGGAAATTAAATGCCATATCTGAAAGTATTTATTGTTTTCTAATGCTTGAAATGACGCTTGCCGGTGGTGACCATAGCCACTCCGTGGGCGTTGCAGAAATCCACGCTCTCGCCGTCGCGGATGCTGCCGCCGGGGTGGATCACCGCGGTGATGCCCGCCTCGTGGGCAATTTCCACGCAGTCGGGGAAGGGGAAAAAGGCGTCGGAAGCCATCACGGCGCCATTCAGATCAAAGCCAAAGCTGCGGGCCTTGGCAATTGCCTGGCGCAGGGCGTCCACGCGCGAAGTCTGGCCTATTCCGCTGGCCAGCAGCATATCGCCCTTGGCCAGCACAATGGCGTTTGATTTGGAGTGCTTCACCAGCCGGTTTGCAAACAGCAGGTCCTTGATCTGGGCGTCGGTGGGTTTTTTCTCCGTCACCGGAGTCAGGTCGGCCGCACTCTCGGCCACGGTGTCGCGCTGCTGCACCAGGGCGCCGCCCAGCATAGAGCGGAACTTTATGGCGCTTGGCTTCACACCTCCGCGCTCCAGTATTATGCGGTTTTTCTTGCTCTCGAGTATCTCCAGAGCCTCTTTGCTGTATTCGGGGGCTATGATGACCTCGAAGAATATCTTATTGATCGCTTCTGCGGTGGAGGCGTCTATCGCGGCGTTGGTGATGATGATGCCGCCAAAGGCGCTCACCGGGTCGCCGGCCAGGGCGTCTTTCCACGCTTCGAGCACGGTGGGTCTTACGGCGCAGCCGCAGGCGTTGTTGTGCTTGATGATGGCCAGGGCGGTAGAGTCAAAGTCGTCTATCAATTCGATGGCCGCCTCTATGTCCAGCATATTGTTGTAAGATATCTCCTTGCCATGCAGCTGCTTGGGGAGGGTGTTGGCGCCGCCGTAGTAGGCAGCGGCCTGGTGAGGGTTCTCTCCGTAGCGCAGCGTGGTGGGCTCCAGGCTGTTGAAGGCAAAAGCTTCCACCTCGCCGTCGCGGTTCAGATAATTGAAAATGGAGGTGTCGTAGTTGCTGCTGGTGGCAAAGGCCCATTTGGCAAACATCTCGCGCTCAGCGAGGGTAGTGCCGCCGTCGTGCGCCTCTATGCACTCCAGCAACTTGCCGTAAAGCTTCTGGCAGGGGACAATCACCACGTCCTTATAGTTCTTTGCTGCGGCGCGGATCAGCGAAATGCCGCCGATGTCAATCTTCTCTATGATGTCCTCGTGAGATGCGCCCTTGGCGACATATTCGTCAAAGGGGTAGAGGTCCACCACCACCAGGTCGATGGAGGGAATCTCGTACTGCGCCATCTGGCTGCGGTCGCCTTCGTTGTCGCGGCGGGCCAGGATGCCGCCGAATACCTTGGGGTGCAGGGTCTTCACACGGCCGCCCAGGATAGAAGGATAGCCGGTGAGGTCCTCGACCTTCTCTACCTCGAAGCCCTTGGAGGCCAGGTAGTCGTAGGTGCCGCCGGTAGAGAGCAGCTTGGCCCCGCGGCGGGTCAGAGCGGCTGCGATATCGTCAATACCGTCTTTGTAAAAGACAGAAATCAAAGCACTTTCTATTTTCTTGATTTGCTCCATTTGAGAATTAGGTATAATAGCCCACAAATTTAGTCAATTTGTGGGAAAACAATTAAATTTGTAGAGGAAAAAAGTGCCGAATATGGACGTGCGAAAAAAATATGCGATAATCGTTGCCGGGGGCAGCGGAAGCCGTATGGGAAGCGACATCCCAAAGCAGTTTATAAGCATTGGCGGAAAGCCCCTGCTGCGCCACACCATAGAGAAGTTTCTCTCGCTCTCTTTTCCTGTCGGAATAATAGTCGTGGTGAATCAGGAATGGAAGCAGTGGTGGAAAGATTATTGCCGGGACTATGACTTCCTGGAGCGCTACGCCATCCCTTCCGGCGGCATTACCCGATTCCATTCTGTGCAGAACGCGCTGCAATATCTGCCCGACGACAGTGTTGTGGCGGTGCACGACGGCGTGAGGCCATTCGTCTCGGCCGATTTCCTTGAAAAGATGTTTGCGGCTGGCGAAGAGATGGGCAACGCCATTCCCGCCGTCGCACCTGTGGAGACGGTGCGCGAGGTCAGCGGCCCCGACAGTTATATCCTCAAGCGAGATGACATCCGCCTGATACAGACGCCGCAGGTTTTCCGTAGCGAGGTGATCAAGGCAGCCTACAAACTTCCCTACGACCCCAAATTCACCGATGACGCCTCGGTGGCCGAAGCCGCCGGCTACCGCATCAACCTTGTGGAAGGCCTGCGCTACAACGTCAAAATCACAACCCCGGAAGACCTGGAAATCGCGCGCCTGTGGTTAGATTAGCGGCGGAGCCGCATTTATTCTAGTATGAAAAAGATATTGTGTGTCCTGATGATGGCCGCGGTGTGTTCGGCGGCCTTTGCGCAGAAAGTTACGGTAAGTGGATATATATCCGATGCCGGCAGCGGCGAAAGCCTGATAGGTGCCGGAGTAGTGTATAACAATCCCACCCCGGGGGCGCCACTGGTTGGTGCGGTTTCCAACAACTACGGCTTTTATACATTGAGCATTCCGGCCGGGAAGCGGTCGCTGACCTGGTCGTTTCTTGGCTATAAAGATGTGGAGCAGACTCTGGATCTGACCCGCGACACGGTGATTAACGTGCGGCTGGAGATTGGCACCCAGCTGAGCGCCGCGGTGGTCACCGCCCGCAAGGAGGCGGGGCTGCACTCCACCAACACCGGTGCGCTGGAAGTGCCGCAGAATGCACTGGAGAGTATGCCGGCCCTCTTCGGAGAGAAGGACGTGCTCAAGAGCCTGCAGTATCTGCCGGGCGTGCAGGGGGGCTCCACGGGCTCGTCCGGCGTATATGTGCGCGGCGGCGGCCCCGACGAGAACCTGATACTGCTGGACGATATCCCGCTATACAGCGTGAACCATATGTTCGGCATCTTTTCGGTATTCACGCCGGAGGCGGTCAAGAAGGTGACGCTGTTCAAGGGTTCCTTCCCGGCCCGCTACGGCGGCCGCCTATCTTCTGTGATAGATGTGCGCACGAATGACGGCAATATGAAGGAGTTTCACGGTCTGGTGAGCGTGGGAATGCTCTCTGACCGCGTGCATCTGGAGGGTCCGATAGTGCGCGACCAAACCTCTTTCTCTGTGAGCGGCAGGGTGTTGCACACATTCCTGTTTACTCCCGTCCTGCGGGCCTTTAAAGTCCCCGCCAATTACTGGTTTGGCGACATCAACGGCAAGATAACCCATCGCTTCAGCAACGACGACCGCCTGATTGCCAGTGTTTACCACGGCCGCGACCGGTTTCTGGTGCACTACGACAACAGTAACGACCGCCCGTACGACCCCGATGTAGTGAGCAAGGAGGATACCGACGCCAATATGGACTGGGGCAACACCGTGGGGGCGCTGCGCTGGAACCACGCCTTTGGCAGCAAGTTGTTTGCCAATACCACCCTGGCCTACAACCACTACGAGATGGACGTAGATGTGCGGTACAACAACACCTACAAGTACAAGAGCAACGAGAGCCAGGAGAGAATGGAGGTCAGCTACGACTCCGGCATCAACGATGTCGACCTCAAGATAGACTTTGACTATGACCCTGTGCCCGAGCACCTTATAAAGTTCGGTGCGGAGTATGTCTATCATAATTTCCGTCCGCAGACTGCGACCCTGAAAGAGAAGGAGACCGCCGGCAAGGAAACTCTAATAGACACCACAATGAATATGGCCTCCGGCGGCACCCTGATAGGCCACGAGGCATCGGTTTATATAGAAGACGATTTTGTGATAGGGCAGAGGCTCTCCTTTAACCCGGGCGTGCATATCAGTATGTTCCATACCCAAGGCATGACCTACGCCTCCCTTCAGCCGCGCTTCTCCGGCCGTGTGGATGTGGGCGGCGGGGTCAGCATAAAGGCCTCCTACGCCCGTATGTCGCAGTATGTCCATCTGCTGGCATCCACCGACATATCGCTTCCCACCGACCTCTGGGTCCCCATCACCAAAGACATCAAGCCCGAAACATCCGACCAATTCTCATTGGGCACCTACTGGGATGCCGGCGGCGGATGGGAATTCTCGCTGGAAGGCTACTACAAGGATATGCACAATGTCCTGGAGTATAAAGACGGAATGTCGGTGCTGATAACCTCCTCCGGCTGGGAAGGCAAGGTGGCGATGGGGCAGGGCCGCGCTTACGGAATGGAGCTGTTCATCCAGAAAAAGACCGGAAACACCACCGGCTGGCTGGGCTACACCCTGGCTAAAAGCGAGCGCCGCTTCCCCGACGGGTCCATCAACCGCGGCGATTGGTTTCCGTTCAAATATGACCGCCGCCACGACATCAGCCTGGTGGTGAACCACAAATTCAACGACCGGATTGACATCTCGGGCAGCTGGAAATTCTTCACCGGCGGGGTCACGACCCTGACTACAAGAGAGTTCACCACACTGGATATCAACCAAAACACCCACGAGAACGATTATGTGACATCGAGAGGCAACTACCGCCTGCCGCCGTCCCACACCTTGAATCTGGGCGTCAATTTCCACAAGAAGAAGCGCCGCGGCGAGCGCATCTGGAACATCAGCCTCTACAACGCATACAACAGTATGAACCCCGATTTTGTGTACAAGGACTATACGGCTGAATACGAAGAGGGCACATATAAAGTCAAAAGGGAAGGTATAGAGGTCACCAAGATAACGGTGCTTCCCATTTTGCCTTCGTTCAGTTACACACGTAAATTCTAGATTGCAATGAGAAAGATTATATATATGATTCTGGCGGTGCTGCTGGCAGTCTCCTGCGAGAATACCGTAGAGAAAATCTGGAGCGATGAAAACGAAGCGATGCTGGTGGTCAACGCCCAGATGCTGCAGGACAATCACAACCACAGGGTGTTTGTAAACTGTAGCGAAGGGGGCAGCACCACAAAGATTCTGGATGCGGCGGTGACTTGCGCCATAAACGGCGGCGCGGCGGTCCAAGCGCTGCCGGTAATAGTGGAGAAGGAACTCTATAACGGCAATATCGCAGAAGAGTTTTATGGATACGGTTTTGATGCCGATTTGAATCCCGGCGATGAAGTCGCCATAAATGTCCGTTGGAAAGATCTTTCTGCATCGGCAAAAGTCAAGGTGCCGGAGAGCGCCGCTACCATCACCGCACTTGACACAATGAAGGTGGTTTTGACCGGAGAGAACAGCAATACCGGAGGCAATACCCGCACCACCCGCCAGTATAATATCACCGTAAAGGACTTTCCCGGCGAAAAGAATTACTATATGCTCCGGGCAGAGGAGATATACTACAGAATTGACGCTTCGGGCCGCAAAGTCGCATCTATATCCTGCAACGGCCAGTTTGATGCCGACTATGACAGGATTCTGCATCCACTGGAAAGCAGCCTGATGGATGACATCATAGGCAGCGACAACCGCTATGAAATCTTCAACGACGAGATGTTTGCCGATGCCTCCTGCACCCTCAAGATAATGGATGCTTATTACTACTATTATCTTGATGATGTCTTCCGGTTTTTCGAGCAGTTCGAGGAGGGCGACAGCTACGCTATGGACCGCATCTTCAAGGTATACACCATCTCCTTTGAAGAATACCTCTATCTGAAGGCGCTGGGATCCAATGAACTTGATCTGGAATTTATGACCGAGCCGGTAATCTACCCCGAAAACGTTACCGGCGGCCTGGGCTTCGTGACGGTTGTCACGCCCAGCACCTGGACCATCTCCTTCCCGCCCGAGCTCTACACGGGCGAGCCGCCCATCGATGCCTACCGCTACACAGATCCGATAGCCGAGCGGCCTGACGATTACTATTACTAACAGAAAAGCCCCGAAATTTTCGGGGCTTTTCTGTTAGATGAAGTGTCTTGCTTTAGAAAGCGATGGTGACCCAGGGCATTGCCTTGTTCAGGGCTTTCTTGGCTGCGACGGGGATGTCGGTGCAGACAGCGTCGGCGCCAAGGCTGATGCCAAGGGCAACTTCTTCAATCTCATCGGTGGGCCAGAGGGATACGAACAGACCCTCTTTGTGAGCTTTCTTCACAGCGTCCAGGCTGGTGCCGTCCAGCTTTCCGGCAAGGCGTTTGATGCCCATTTCTGTGGCCATAGTGATGGTGGCTGTGTTCACGGGCTCAGAGGTGATGAGCATCAGGTTGCTCTCTGAGAATCTGCTCTTGAGATAAGAGAGCGGACGGGGATCAAAGGAGGTGATCACAAAGGTAGAACCCACGGGCTTGGTGGCCATAATCTTGTGGTAGATGGCCTCGCACATCTGCTCTACCATCTCCTGGGAATACAGAGACGGATCGGTCTTGAGCTCAAACTCAAAATACTGGATGTCACCCTTTTTCTGAATCCACTCCAGCAGGTCTTCCAGGAAGAGCACCTTGCTCTTGCCAACTTTAATGTTTTTGATCTCCTTTGCCTTGGAGGTTTCTACATTGCCTTTGCCGTTGGGCAGCTCGCTGTCGTGAAGAAGCACGAATTCGCCGTCTTTGGTCATACGGATGTCGGTTTCAAAGCCGCGGAAACCGGCCTTGTAGGCGCCGTTGAAGGCGGTGAGGGTGTTTTCGTCAAATTCTGCCTTTCCGCCGCGGTGTGCGAATACTCGCACGGAGGCCTCTTGTGCAAATGCGGTGATGGTCATAAGCGCCATCAGACATATCAATAAAGTCTTTTTCATAAGAATGTGGTATAGGATTATTTGTCTTTCTTGTTTTTACGTGCTGCGCGGCCGCGGGCTTTGTTCTGCTCCAGCGACTTATAATAGGGTTCACGGAATTTCTCCGGAATATATATGTCGGGCCGCTTCTTGCCGAACAGGAATTCGTACAGCTCGTCAAACTCGCCGTAGTTCCACGCCTTGACCAGCTGCTCCAGGTCGGCATCCTCGCCATCCGGCTCGTAGCGCTGCTTGATGTTGCCCTTGAAAAGCTTGGCCACGCCCTGCCAGAAAGCGGCGTTGACCTTGCCCAGGTACTTTTTGATGATGTCGTAGGGCGGCATCCCCACTTCTCGGTCCACCAGACGTATCATCATCAGGCCCTGGCTCAGGGTGAGCCCTTTGAACAGCGGCTCAAAGTCGTTGAGCAGGTCATCTTTGATGTTGTTCAGGTATTTGTCCTGCTGGTGTGAATTGTAGCCGCGGGCAGCGAACAGACTGTCGGTCTCGCGTATGGTCTGGGCAATGAACAAGGCGTAGGGGTAAGCCTTGCTGAAATTGTGCACGCGGCGGGCGCGGGCCCTCCACTCGCGTTTTGAGAGATATTTCTTGGGGTGGATGCGCGCTGGGCGGATCTCATCTACAAAGATGGTGTCGCCGCGGGAGTCAATCTCGTATTTGAGGATGCTCTGGTCGTTCTGGGCGAAAGAGGGCGAAAAACCCGCCATCGCACAGGCAAAAACCAGTGCTACACGGAGCAAAAACTGTCGGCAAACATTCATATCTACTTGAATACAAGCCTGCAAAGGGCAGGTATGTCCGATACTGGTACAACTTCAATGCCAGTCTCGTCCCAGGAGCCTTCTTTGTTGAACGAAGAGATGTATATCCGCTTGAAACCTATCTTCTTTGCCTCGGCAATGCGACGCTGCACCTGGCTCACCGGCCGGAGTTCTCCGCTGAGGCCGATTTCGGCGCAGAAACAGCTGTCCAGCGGTATGCTGAGGTCAAAATTGCTGGAGAGGATGGCCACCGCCACGGCCATATCGCAGGCGGGGTCGGTGACGCGCAGGCCGCCCGCCACGTTGAGGAAGACATCTTTTGCGGCAAGTTTGAAGCCGGCGCGCTTTTCCAGCACCGCCAGCAGCATATTCATACGGCGGACGTCAAAGCCGTTGGCGTTGCGCTGCGGCATACCGTAGGCAGCGGAGCTCACCAGCGACTGTATCTCAAGCATAAACGGCCGCGTGCCGTCCATCACAGAGGCGATGGCTATGCCGCTGAGGTCGTCCTTATGCATCGGAATCAGGATTTCGGAGGGATTCAGCACCTCGCGCAGGCCGCTGCCGGTCATCTCGAACACAGCCAGCTCGGACGTGCTGCCAAAGCGGTTCTTTATGCTGCGCAGCAGGCGGTAGGCGCCGCGGGTGTCGCCCTCGAACTGCAGCACCACGTCCACAATGTGCTCCAGCACCTTGGGGCCGGCAATGGAGCCGTCTTTGGTGATGTGGCCAATCAGTATCACGGGCGTGCCCGTCTCCTTGGCAAAGCGCAGAAGCCTTGCGGCGCACTCCTTGACCTGCGAAACGCTGCCGGCCGACGAGTCCAGCTCGTCACTGTAGATGGTCTGGATGGAGTCCACCACCAGCAGGTCAGGCTTGATTTTCAGCGCCTGGTCCAGGATGTTCTCCAGAATGGTTTCGGAAAGGATGCTGCAAGAAGAGGCATCCCCGCCGAGGCGCAGCGCGCGCATCTTGATCTGGCGCGGACTCTCCTCGCCGGAGACATACAGGGTCTTGAGGCTGGCGCAGTTAAGCGGAATCTGCAGTGCCAGGGTCGATTTGCCAATGCCGGGTTCGCCGCCCAGCAAAATCATAGAACCCTCTACCATACCGCCGCCCAACAGCCGGTCAACTTCTGCCAGGCCTATGGAAAAGCGGTTTTCTGCAGTGAGGGAAATTTCTCCCAGGGTCAGCGGCCGCGCATCGCTCTCGGTGGCCACAAATGCCCTGCTGCGGGTGGCTGCAGAGGATTTCTTCTCCCTTTTGGGCTCCTCCACCATCGTGTTCCACTCGCCACAGGCCGGGCAACGGCCCATCCACTTGGGGCTTTCGTTGCCGCAGGAAGTACAAAACCAAACTGTCTTTGCAGTTGCCATCACGCATCAAATTATTTTGATGCAAGATACAAAAAAATCCGCCGAAAAGCGGATTATTTCTTCACGACGATGAATCGTCTCTTGCCATTCATATCTTCTATGACGGCGGCGCCGGTGAAAAGGGCGGCCGTTTCTTCTGCAAGATTTTCGTTGATTTCCAGCCAGAGGCTGCCGTTTTCCTTGAGCAGACGGTCGGCCCAGATGGCTATGGCACGATAGTATTTCAGGGGGTCGTCATCGGGCACGAACAGCGCCAGGGAGGGCTCCCAGTCCAGCACGTTGGGCCGCATCGCCTCTTTTTCCGTTTCCCGGACATAGGGCGGATTGCTCACTATCAGGTCAAATTTGGGCAGGCCTGCGGGAGGATCTCCCAGCACGTCCGCCTTGAAAATCACGGGGCGGGCGCCCTGCAGCTTGACCCGCTGCCGGCAGGCAAATCCCAGCGCCGCGTCGCTGATGTCGCATCCGTATACGTGCGCCTCGGGGAATTCTGCCGCAAAAGCATATGTCAGGCAGCCGCTGCCGCAGCACATATCCAGGATGCTGAAGGTGTCGTCTTCGCTGCTCTGCATCAGACTGTCGCAGTCCTGGGCCGCCAGTTCGTAGAGCTGCTCCGTTTCGGGGCGGGGGATCAGCACGCCGCTGCCGACCCTGATTTTGAGGCCGGCAAACCAGGTGTAGCCCAGCACATACTGCATAGGTTCGCCCTTGGCCAGCCTGTCGGCAGCCTCAGAAAGCATCTGGGACTGCTGTTCAGAGACCTCTGTATGGGGTTCGCTGAGATATTTGTAGTCGGGCACGGAGAGCAGGCCGGTGACAGTGCGCACGGCAATGGCGTGGGCCTCCTCTGGCGGATAGAGCCCCGCAATGGCCGTCTCTATGGCCTCTATGTGCCCCTTGAGTGTCATTTAGCCAGGGCGGTGTCTATCAGGGCGTTGAAAAACTCCGGCATAGAGCGGCCCGAAGTGCGGACCATCTTGGGCACCAGACTCATCTTGGTCATACCGGGAGTGGCGTTGATTTCCAGGAAGAAGACGCCCTCTTCGCCCACGATATAATCTATGCGGATCAGGCCCCTGCCGCCCAGGTGGGCGTATATCTTCTTGGTCCAGAAGGTGATTTCGTCTGCCATCTCCTTTGAAATAGGGGCGGGGCAGAGTTCCTCGCTCTTGCCGTTGTATTTGGCATCGTAGTCAAAATACTCGTTGGGCGTCACAATCTCTATGATGGGCAGCGCCACGCTCTGCCCGGAGTCCATATAGATGGCCTGGGTCAGCTCGCGGCCGGTGATGGCCTTTTCTATGAGGATGGTGTCGCCTTCGCTGAAGGCATACTCAATGGCGGCGTTCATCTGTGAGGGATCCTTGACCTTGGTCACGCCAAAGCTGCTGCCGCCGTCGGAGGGTTTCACAAACACCGGAAGCCCCAGCTTTTTCACAATGGCGTCCACATCCCAGGTCTCTCCGCGGCGCAGGAAGATGTCGTCTGCCATCTTGACGCCGGTGTCGGCCAGAAGCCGCTTGCAGGAGTATTTGTTGAAGGCGATGGTGCACACGAAAGAAGAGCAGGTGGTCACCGGCACGTCCATCATTTCAAAGTAGCCCTGCAGCAGGCCGTTCTCGCCCGGAATGCCGTGAATCATTATGCAGGCCACGTCAAACTTGACGCCCTCGAAAGAGAAATTGCCCTTGTCCACAACGCCCAGCACAGTCATATTGTCTTCGTCCCAGGAGACTACCTGCCAGCAGTCGGCGTTGAAAAGGACTTCGTATACATTGTACCGGTCGCGGTCAATCTGGGATGCGGCAAAGCGGCCGCTGAGTATAGAGATGGGGCGCTCCGAAGAGGGACCGCCATAAATTACAGCTACGTTTTTTTTCATAAAGGAATCAGAATCCACACTAGTCAAAGTACTCGTCTTCTTCGGGGTTGGAATAACCGCCCTCGTCTTCCGAGAGGTTGGATCCGCCGCTTGCACAGCTCAGGTCCATATCCCATCCCGGAGGGGCCACAAACGACTCGCCGTTGTTGATACCTATGGATTTGTCGTTCATAACTTTCTGCATAAACAGGCCCCAGATGGGCAGCGCCATATTGCTGCCGCCGCCAAGGCGGGTGCTCTCGAAATGGACCTGACGGTCCTCTGCGCCCACCCAAACACCGGCGGTGAGCTTGGGTACATAACCTATGAACCATCCGTCGGAGTTGTCGTTGGTGGTACCGGTCTTGCCGGCCGCGCCCTGGATGCCGTAGCGCCATTTGAGGCGGGTACCGGTGCCTTCGTTCACAACGCCCTGCATCAGATTCACCATAAGATATGCCGTCTGAGCGCTGAGCGCCTCGGTCTTGCGGGCAGAGAAACTTTCCAGCAGGTTGCCCTGGCTGTCCTCTATCTTATCCACGAACATACTGTTCACGTAGACGCCCCTGGAAGGATAGGTATTGTATGCCGACACCATTTCGAACACGGAGATGTCGCAGGAACCCACGCAGAGCGAATAAACCGGCTCCAGATGGCTGTGGATACCCATCTTGCGGCACATCTCTATCATAGCCTCCGGGCCGAACTGCTTCATAAGGAAGGCGGAGATGTTGTTCGAAGAGTGGGCGAGGCCCCATTTGAGGGTCACGACCCTGCCGATGTCCTCTGCCTTATCGGTGCTCCTGGGGGTCCAGGTGGTGTTGCCTATTTCGAAAGTGTAGGAGATATTGGCGACCCTGTCGCAGGGGCTGTAACCCTCCTGCATTGCCAGGGTGTAGAGATACGGCTTGATGGTGGAGCCGACCTGACGGCGTCCCTGCCGCACATTGTCATATTTGAAATAGCGGTAGTCGGGGCCGCCGACATAGGCCTTGACCTTGCCGGTGTTGGGCTCTACTGCCATAATTGCCGCCCTCAGGAAGGATTTGTAGTAGCGGATGGAGTCGTTGGGCGTCATCACGGTGTCCACATAGCCCTTCTTGTTCCAGGCGAAGAGAGTCATAGGCACCGGCTCGTTGAAGCTCTTGAGGATATCCTTTTCTGATATGCCCTGCTTTTTCATTCCGGTGTAGCGGTCGCTCCAGCGGCGCGCCATATTCATAGAGTTGTCTATCTCGGCCTGTGAAATATCGTTGGAGAAGGGGCGGTTGCGCTTGCCCTTGAGCTCGCGGTTGAAGGTGGGCTGCAGGTCCTTGCTCAGATGCTCGCGCACGGCCTGCTCGGCATAGCGCTGCATACGGCTGTCAATGGTGGTGTAGATGCGCAGGCCGTCCTTGTCCAGGTCGTACTGGGTGCCGTCGGGCTTGGTGTTCTTGTTCAGCCAGCCGAACAGCGGGTCCTCTACCCAGGCAATGGAATCGACTTGGTAGTCAACCCAGTTGCGGTATTCGCTGCGTTTGGGCTTGTGGGCGTTCATAGTGCGGCGGAGCATATCCCTCAGATAGGGGGCAAGGCCGGTGTTGTGGTCCTGACGCTCGTAGTTGAGCACTATGGGGAGCTGCTGCAGGGAGTCGCAGGCCTGCCGGGAAATGTACCCGTAGCGTTTCATACGGGAGAGAATCAGGTTGCGCCGCTGCATTGAATAATCATAGTTCAGCGCAGGGTTGTAGCGGGTGGGCTTGTTTATCATACCCACCAGCGTGCAGCTCTCTTCTGTGGTGAGCTCCGAGGGGGTCTTGCCAAAGAATGTCCGCGCTGCGGTGTTGATGCCGTAGGCATTGCTGCCAAAGAACACGGCATTCATATACATAGTGATGATCTCGTTCTTGGTGTAGTTGCGCTCCAGCTTCACGGCGGTGATCCACTCCTTGAGCTTGATATTCACCATATGGATCACTTTGGCGCCGGGGAATTTGGAGTAACTCTCTTCGCGGGGGAAGAGGGTCTTGGCCAGCTGCTGGGTGATGGTACTGCCGCCGCCCGAAGAACTCTCGCGCATAGCCAGCGTCTTTACCGCCACGCGCGCAAGGCCGCGGAAGTCGATGCCGGAGTGCTTGTAAAAGCGGGCGTCCTCTGTGGCGACCGCCGCATCTATCAGACTCTGAGGCAGATCCTCAAAGGAAGCAAAGGTGCGGTTTTCTATGTGATAGGTGCTGAGCACCTTGCCGTCACAGCTGATAAGCTCTGTGGCGAGGTTGCTCTTGTGGTTTTCCAGCTCTTCGAAAGAGGGGATCTTTGCGAAAAGCGCCACCAGCAGTATCCAGAACCCGACAAACACAAACGGGGCGGTCAAAATGATCCACCACCACTTTATAATTGTTTTACGAGTTTTATCTTTCATTTGAGAAGTTTTGGCAAATGTAGAAATAAATCCTTTACTTTGCGAGTCACTTTATATAATAATAGGAAGATTATGGGAGAAAATTTGGTGATTGTGGAGTCTCCGGCCAAGGCCAAGACTATTGAGAAGTTCCTGGGAGAAGGGTATGTGGTGAAATCCAGTTACGGACACATCCGTGACTTGCCCAAGAACAACGACGGGATTGATGTGGAGCACGGTTTCGCTCCCAAGTACGAAGTGTCGCCCGACAAGAAAAAAGTCGTGGCCGACCTGAAGAAGCTGGCCGACAAATCTTCTATGGTTTGGCTCGCATCCGATGAAGACCGCGAGGGAGAGGCCATTGCCTGGCATATTTTTGATTCGCTCAAGCTTGACAAGAGCAATACCAAGCGCATTGCTTTTCACGAAATCACAAAACCCGCCATTCTTGAGGCGCTGCAGCATCCGCGCGACATAGATATGGATCTGGTAATGGCGCAGCAGGCACGCCGCGTCCTGGACCGTCTGGTGGGCTTTGAACTCTCGCCCATCCTCTGGCGCAAAGTGCAGGGCAACCTCTCTGCCGGCCGCGTACAGTCGGTGGCAGTAAGGCTTATAGTGGACCGCGAGCGCGAAATCGCCGCCTATGACAACAAGCCTTATTTCAAAGTAGAAGGCACCTTTACCGCCAAGGGCAGCCGCAGCCATCTGCACGGCTCCCTGGACAGGAAGTTTGCCGACGAGGCATCTTCCAAGGCCTTCCTGGAAAAGTGCATCGGCTGCAATTTTGCCGTGAGCGGCATAGAGACCAAAGATGGTGTAAAGTCGCCGGCGGCGCCGTTTACCACCAGCGTGCTGCAGCAGGAAGCCGCCCGCAAGCTGGGCTTCAGCGTGAGCGCCACTATGCAGGTTGCGCAGGGCCTCTACGAGCGAGGTCTCATCACCTATATGCGTACCGACTCGGTGAACCTCTCTTCGCTGGCCATCAACACCGCCAAGGCGTTCATCACAGAGCACTTCGGTGCCGAATATTCCAAGGTAAGGCAGTATAAGACCAAGAGCAAAGGGGCACAGGAAGCGCACGAGGCCATACGTCCCACCTACATCCAGAACACCGAGATAGAGGGTTCCGTGGCAGAGAAAAAACTCTACGAACTTATATGGAAGCGCACCATCGCCAGCCAGATGGCCGATGCGCGCGTAGAGAAGACCACCGTAGAGATTTCCGGGGACAAGATTGCCGAAAAGTTCACCCTGGAGGCAGAGAAGGTGCTCTTTGACGGCTTCCTGAAGGTCTACATAGAGGGCCGCGACGACGAGCCCGAAGAGAGCCTGGCGGCATCGCTGCCGGCACTGGTTGTGGGCCAGCCTATGCAGGCGCTGGAAATCACCGCCCGCGAACGGCTTACGCAGGGTCCCCAGCGCTACAGCGAGGCCACCCTGGTCAAGAAACTGGAAGAGCTGGGCATAGGCCGTCCTTCTACCTACGCCCCCACCATCTCCACGATATTCAAGCGCGGCTATATTGTCCGCGGCGACGTGGAAGGCACCAAGCGGCAGTGCACCGCGCTGACCCTCAAGGGCGGGGAAATCACCCGCAGCCAGAGTGTAGAGGTCGTGGGCAAGGAAAAGAAGAAACTTCTTCCCGAAAACATCGGCATAGTTGTAACCGACTACCTGGAGACCAATTTCCCCGAGATTCTGGACTATAACTTCACCGCCAAGGTAGAGGAAGACTTTGACGACATTGCCAAGGGCAGCAAGGTGTGGAACAGGGTGATAGGCGAGTTCTACGCTCCTTTCCATACGCGGGTTCAGGAGAAAATGACCGACAAGGAATACACCCACGCAGAGCGCCTTATCGGCACCGACCCCGCCACCGGTAAGCCCGTAATCGCCCGTATGGGCCGCTACAGCCCCATCGTGCAGAAGGGTGCCAACGACGACCCCGACAAGCAGTTCGCAGGGATGAAGAAGGGGCAACTGATAGAGACTCTGACCCTTGAAGACGCGCTTAAGCTGTTCGATCTGCCGCGCAAGGTCGGCACCTTCGAAGATGCCGAAATCACCGCTGCGATTGGCCGCTTTGGCCCTTACATCAAACACGGCGGCAAATTCTATTCGCTGGGCAAGGGCCTGTCACCCTACACCATTACAGAAGAAGAGGCCGCGGGCGTCATTTTGGAGAAGCGCCGCCAGGAAGAATCTTCTCACATCGCCGCCTTCCCCGAGCACGACATCGAGGTCAAGGCCGGCCGCTTCGGCCCGTACATCAAGCACGGCGGCAAGAACTATAAGATTCCCAAAAAGACCGATCCTGCCAAGCTTACGGCAGAAGACTGCATGCAAATAATAAACAATCAAAAATAAAACGATATGCCTCTATCTCCCGAAGGGCACCAACTGGATGCCATTGATCTTAAAATCCTAGCGTTCCTGGTCAAGAACGCGCGTATGCCTTACCTTGAGATTTCCCGCGAATGCGGCATCTCGGGTGCAGCCATCCATCAGAGAGTAAAGAAGATGGAAAATATGGGCATCATCACCGGCAGCCGCCTGCTGGTAAAGCCTCAGGCACTTGGTTTGAACGTGTGCGCCTACATTGGCGTGACCCTCTCCAGCGCTAACGAGTATAACCACGTGGTGAGCGAGCTCAAAAAGCTCCCCGAGGTTGTGGAATGCCACTTCATCACCGGCGTCCACGCCCTTATGCTCAAGATTTACTGCTTTGACAACGAGCATCTTATGAAAGTGCTCATCAACACCATCCAGAATATCGAGGGCATCAAGAGCACCGAGACCTGGATCTCGCTGGACCAGGCCTTCGAGCGGCAGGTGTGGGTCAAAGAGTACGGCGACAATAAGGCGCCGGACAAAAAGGCTCAGAACAAAAAGAAAGCGGGTAAGTAACCCGCTTTTTTTATGCCCAGCCGGCATCGTTTCGCAGCCCGTGCACGTTTGGTCGCAAAGTGATGAAAACGTCAGAAAGTGCAAATGGGTAATTGCTTGAAATAGAAGAAAATCACCTTCAAAAATTTTGGTCGAAAATCGCAAAAAACTCACAAAAAAATTTGTGGGTTTGAAGAATTTGTATACCTTTGCAGTCCCTTATTCCGGCACCATCGCCGTTAAGGGGCTGATAAACAGATACTTAGAATTATTTAAATAACAAGACAATGTTACAACCCAAGAAAACCAAATTTAGAAGGCAGCAGAAAGGCCGTATGAAAGGCAACGCGGGCAGGGGTAACCAACTCGCTTTCGGTTCATTTGGTCTTAAGACACTTGAAAGCTGCTGGCTCACCGGTCAACAGATCGAGGCCGCTCGTCAGGCAATCGCACGTCATATGAAACGTGAAGGTAATCTCTGGATCCGCGTTTTCCCTGACAAGCCTTACACCAAGAAGCCCGCTGAGGTACGTATGGGTAAGGGTAAAGGTAATCCCGAGGGATTCGTTGCCCCCATCACTCCCGGCCGCATCATTTTTGAGGCAGAGGGCGTTCCCGCACAGATCGCTAAGGAAGCTCTGGAGCTCGGCGCTCAGAAACTCCCCATCTCTTGCAAGTTTATCGTAAGAAGGGATTATGTTGAATCAATGAATTAAAGAGAATAGAAATGAAAGCTAAAGAAATTCGCGAGATGGCCATAAAGGACCTCGAGGAAAGAATCGAGACCGAGAAGCATAATCTCTCCGTGACCAAGATGAATCACGTCATCTCTCCTCTGGACAACACTTCGGTGATCGCTAAATCACGCCGCGATATCGCACGTATGATTACTATTCTCGAAGAGAGGAAAAAGGCAGAAAACAAATAATAGATTTGACTTATGGAAAGAAATCTTCGTAAAGAAAGAGTCGGGATTGTGGTAAGCAACAAAATGGACAAGTCTATTGTTGTTGCTGTCAAGACCAAAGAGAAACATCCCATTTACGGCAAGTTCGTAAACAAGACCACAAAGTTCGTCGCACAGGACGATAAGAACGAGTGCAGCGAAGGCGATAAGGTCCGCATTATGGAAACCCGTCCTCTGAGCAAGACCAAACGCTGGAGATTAGTAGAAATCGTAGAAAAAGTTAAGTAATTATGATACAACAGGAAACACGTTTATTAGTAGCTGACAACAGCGGTGCCAAAGAGGTGCTCTGCATCCGTGTTCTTGGTGGTACCCGTCATCGCTACGCAAGTGTAGGCGACAAGATCGTCGTGGCAGTCAAGAGTGCAATCCCCGGTGGCAACACCAAGAAGGGAACTGTCTCCAACGCAGTCGTAGTCCGCACAAAGAAAGAAATCCGCCGTCCGGACGGTTCTTATATCCGTTTTGACGACAATGCTTGTGTACTGCTCACCAAAGCCGGTGAGGTTGTGGGAACCCGTATCTTCGGTCCCGTTGCCCGCGAGCTTCGTGAGAATTATATGAAAATCGTTTCACTTGCCCCTGAGGTAATTTAATTAACAGCGATTATGAAGAAGTTACATATTAAGAAAGGTGATACGGTTTATGTAAATGCCGGCAACGACAAGGGCAAAACCGGTCAGGTGCTTGAGGTTCTTAAAGACAAGGACCGCGCTATCGTAGAAGGCATCAATATGGTGAGCAAACACACCAAACCCAATGCACAGCACCCTCAGGGTGGTATTATCAAACAGGAAGCTGGCATACACATCTCCAACCTTCAGGTTGTGGATCCCGTCAAGGGCGGTCCCACCAGGATCGGTCGCCGTGTAGGTAAAAACGGCAAGCTTGTACGCTACGCTAAAAAATCTGGGGAGGAACTCAAATAATGGCAACTAAGAAAGCAGCAGCTGCTCAGGCAGCACCCGTGAACACAGGTTACATTCCCTCTCTCCGCACCAAATATAAAGAGGAGATCGTGGGCAACCTGATGAAGGAATTCTCTTACACCACTGTAATGCAGGTTCCCAAGCTGGTCAAGATCACCCTCAACGAAGGTGTGGGCCAGGCTACCCAGGATAAGAAGATGGTTGAGGTCGCTCAGGAAGAGCTCACCGCCATCACCGGCCAGAAAGCGGTTCAGACCGTTTCCCGCAAGGATATTTCCAACTTCAAGCTGCGTCGCGGCATGCCCATCGGCGCAAAGGTCACTCTCCGTGGCAACACTATGTATGAGTTCCTCGAGAGGCTCATCGCCGTTTCCCTGCCCCGTATCCGCGACTTCAAGGGTATCGCAGAGAACTTTGACGGCCGTGGCAACTACACTCTCGGTATCAAGGAGCAGATCATTTTCCCCGAGATTGACATTGACAAGATCGTGAAGGTTATGGGTATGGAGATCACTTTCGTGACCACCGCCAAGACCGACCAGGAAGCTTACGCTCTCCTTCGCGAATTTGGTTTACCGTTTAAAAACATCAAGAAATAACTAGATATGGCAAAGGAATCAATGAAAGCACGCGAGGTTAAGCGCGCAAAATTAATTGCCAAATACGCAGAGAAACGTGCAGCCCTCAAAGCCGCTGGCGACTGGGCCGCTCTCGACAAGCTCCCCAAGAACTCGAGCCCCTGCCGTAAGCACAATCGTTGCTCTATCACCGGCCGTCCGAAAGGATATATGCGCCAGTTTGGCATCAGCCGTATTCAGTTCCGTGAGATGGCTTCCAAAGGCCTCATTCCGGGCGTGAAGAAAGCAAGCTGGTAAACAAGAATACATATAATTAATAATAACAATTAGGATATCGGGCGCCGCATCAGGCGTCGCTATCAAAAAAAGAAATTAGAAATGACTGATCCAATTGCAGATTTGCTGACGAGAATTCGCAATGCTTACGCAGCAGGCCACAAGACCGTTGAGGTTCCCGCTTCAAAGCTCAAAGGCGAAATCGTTCGCGTATTGCACGAGAAGGGTTACATTCTCGCGTACAAGGTGGTAGAAGGCACTCCTTCCAACACCATCAAAATCGCTCTCAAGTATCACCCCGCAACCAAGACCGCGGCCATCAAGAAGATCGTCCGCGTGAGCCGTCCTGGTCTGCGCCGCTACACCGGTGCCGATGATATGCCCAGAGTACTTAACGGAATGGGTATCGCTATCATCTCCACTTCCAAGGGTGTCATCACCGACAAGGAAGCTAAAGAGATGAACGTAGGCGGTGAGGTTCTCTGCTACGTTTATTAATGCCCAATTGCTAATAATTTAAATAATACAATAATGTCACGAATCGGAAAATTACCTGTACACCTACCCGCCGGCGTATCCGTTGAGGTTACAAAGGACAACGTGGTCAAGGTTAAAGGCCCTCACGGCGAGATGTCCCAGAAAGTGGATCCCGACATCGAAGTCAAGATTGAGGGAAACGAACTCACACTGTCCCGTCCGACAGACCAGCCCCGCCATCGCTCTATGCACGGTCTCTACCGCGCTCTCATCGCGAATATGGTGACTGGCTGCCACGAGATGTTCACCATTAAACAGGAGCTGGTCGGCGTTGGTTACCGCGTTGATGTCCAGGGCCAGATGCTTACTTTCAGCCTTGGTTATTCCCACGATATCCAGTTCCAGCTTCCCAAGGAGGTCAAGGCAGAGGCCGAGGCCGTTAAGAAGGGTGCAAACCCGGTATTGGTTCTCAAAAGCGCTGATAAGCAACTGCTTGGTCAGGTGGCTCACAAGATCCGTTCATTCCGCAAGCCTGAACCGTACAAGGGTAAGGGTATCAAGTTTGTGGGCGAACAGCTTCGTCGTAAGGCCGGTAAGTCTGCTGCAGCTAAATAACAGGAGGATTGAATTATGATGACTAAACAAGAAAGAAGACAAAGAGTCCACTACCGCATCCGCAAAGTCGTTAACGGTACTCCCGAGCGCCCCCGTATGGTAGTGTTCAGAAGCAATAAGCAGATCTATGTCCAGGTTGTAGACGACACCAAGGGTGTCACCCTGGCTTCGGCATCCTCTCTCGAGAAGGCTCTCGCAGATCAGTGCAAGGGCAAGTCCGGCATCGAGGCTGCCAAGGTTGTAGGCGGCTGCATCGCGCAGCGCGCTCTTGAAAAAGGTATCAGCACCGTGTCTTTCGACCGCGGAGGTTACCTTTATCACGGCAGAGTTAAAAGTTTGGCAGACGCTGCCCGCGAGGGTGGTCTTAAATTCTAAGCGCTATGGCAGATATCAATACCAAGAAAGTTAAGACAGTCGACCTGGAACTTAAGGACAGACTGGTAGCGGTTCAGAGAGTGACCAAGGTTACCAAGGGTGGCCGTCACTTCAGCTTCGCTGCAATCGTCGTAGTAGGCGACGAAAATGGTGTCGTAGGTTATGGCCTTGGAAAAGCCAACGAGGTTACCACAGCCATCTCCAAGGGCATCGAGGATGCAAAGAAGAATCTCGTGAAGATCCCTCTGAGCAAGCAGACAATCCCCCACGAGCAGGCAGCCAAGTTTGGCGGTGCCCGCGTGTTTATGAAACCCGCAGCTCCCGGTACCGGTGTTAAGGCCGGTGGTGCGATGCGTGCAGTGTTCGAGGCAGTGGGTGTTCACGATGTCATTGCAAAAAGTAAAGGTTCATCCAACCCCCACAACCTGGTGAAAGCCACCGTTGCGGCTCTGTGCGAAATGCGCGACGCCTACACTGTAGCAGGTCTTCGCGGTATTCCTATGGAAAGGGTATTTAACGGTTAAGGAGATCTGAACTATGGCAAAAGTAAAAGTTACCCAAATTAAAAGTACAGCCAGCGCAACCGAGCGTCAGCAGGCCAATATGCGCGCCCTGGGCATTCACAGAATGCACGAGACCGTAGAGATCGAGCTCACCCCGGTTACTGCAGGTATGATAGAAAAGGTTCGTCATCTTGTAAAAGTTGAAGAAGTAAAATAGGGAGAAGACAGCACTATGAAACTTAACAATCTTAAACCCGCAGCAGGTTCTGTAAAGAGCGAGAAACGCATCGGCCGCGGCCAGGGTTCCGGTTATGGCGGAACAGCTACCCGTGGTAACAAGGGTGCGCAGGCACGCAGCGGTTATTCACATAAGATCGGATTCGAAGGCGGTCAGATGCCTATCCAGCGTCGTCTTCCGAAATTCGGCTTCAAGAACCCCACAAGAGTAGAATTTGCAGTAGTCAACGTAGCGGCTCTCCAGGCACTCAGCGAGAAGACCGGTTCCACCACCATCTCTATCGATGATATGGTAGTAGGCGGTCTGGTTCGTCCCGGTATGCCCGTCAAGGTCCTCGGAAACGGCGACCTCACCGCAAAGTTGGATGTAACCGCACACGCTTTCTCCAAGAGCGCAATCGCAAAGATTGAGGCTAAGGAAGGCACAACAACCGTTCTTTAAAGACTATGGCAAATTTTGTTCAGACTATAAAGAATATCTGGAAGATTGAAGAGCTCCGCAAGAGGATCCTCTATACCATCGCCCTGATAGCAGTATACCGTCTCGGTTGCTACATTGTGATTCCCGGTATAGACGCCTCTCAGCTCGCCAATCTCCAACAGCAGTCATCCGAGGGCCTGCTCGGCCTTATGAATATGTTCTCGGGTGGTGCGTTTGGTAACGCCTCGGTGTTCGCACTGGGCGTTATGCCTTATATTTCTGCGTCCATCGTCATCCAGCTTCTGGGTGTGATGTTCCCGTTCTTCCAGCGCCTCCAGCGCGAGGGCGAGAGCGGCCACAGAAAAATGAATCAGTACACCAGGTATCTCACTATCCTGATTATCGCCATCCAGGGCCCCGCTTACATCGCAAACCTCCGCGCACAGCTTCCCGCAAGCGCATTCCTGGTTCAGATGGGCAGCGGCTGGTACGCCTTCATAGCAACCCTCATCCTTCTGGGCGGTTCTATGTTCGTGATGTGGCTTGGTGAGAGAATCACCGACCGCGGTATCGGCAACGGTATCTCCCTGATAATTATGATAGGTATCATTGCACGCCTTCCCCAGGCACTCTACCTCGAGCTTATGGAGAAGTTCTCCAAGACCACCGGCGGTATCCTTATGTTTATCGTTGAGCTGGTTGTCCTCTTCTTCGTGTTCGTGGCCACCATCGCCCTGGTACAGGCTGTCCGCAAGGTTCCCGTACAGTATGCAAAGCGCGTAGTCGGCGGCAAGATGTACGGCGGCGTGAAGAACAACATCCCCCTCAAGGTCAATGCTGCAGGCGTTATGCCTATCATCTTTGCCCAGGCGATGATGCTCATCCCTCTGCTGTTCACCCGCTTCGACGTTACCAAGGGCCTTGCAGCCGTGCTTAACAACCCGGTAGGATTCTGGTACAACTTCATCTTCGCAGTTATGGTGATTATATTCACCTACTTCTACACAGCGGTGACCATCAACCCCACCAATATGTCTGAAGATCTCAAGAAGAACGGCGGTTTCATCCCCGGCGTTAAGCCCGGCAAGAAGACTGCTGAATATCTTGATGCGATTATGTCCCGCATAACCCTTCCCGGCTCTTTCTTCCTGGCGCTTGTGGCCATTTTGCCCGCATTCGCACAGCTGCTCGGAGTCAACAACCAGTTTGCACACTTCTACGGCGGCACTTCCCTGCTGATTCTCGTGGGTGTGGTTCTGGATACTCTCCAGCACATTGAGAGCCACCTGCTTATGCGTCACTACGACGGACTTATGAAGACCGGTCGTCTTCAGGGCCGTTCAGGAATGTAACATTCTTATAAAGAACGTAAGATAGTTATGATTAAAGTCAGAACCGAAGAAGAAATCGCGCTGCTTAGAGAGAATGCAATACTTGTCTCTAAGACGCTTGCCGAAGTTGGCAGGCACATCGCGCCCGGGGTCAAGACCAAGGATCTTGACGCGCTGGCTGCGGAGTTTATCCGCGACCACGGCGCAGAGCCCGGCTTCTTGGGTTATGGCGGATATCCGTACTCCCTCTGCATCTCAGTCAACGAATACGTGGTGCACGGCTTCCCCTCGGAATATGAGCTCAAAGAAGGCGACATCGTGTCTGTGGACTGCGGTACGGTTTACAAGGGATACTACGGAGACTCGGCCTATACTTTTGGATGCGGAGAGCTTAGTGCGGCTGACCGGCATTTGCTGGATACTACTAAGGCCTCCCTGTTCAAAGGTATCGAAGCCGCCAAGGCGGGCTCCCGCACGGGCGACATCGGATACGCGGTTCAGAGCTATTGCGAAGAGCGCGGTTTTTCGGTGGTACGCGAGCTGGTGGGCCACGGTATCGGACGCACGATGCACGAAAGCCCCGAGGTGCCCAACTACGGGCGCCGCGGCCACGGGGTCAAGCTCCCCGAGGGTTCGGTGATCTGCATTGAGCCTATGATCAACCAGGGCGTCAAGGAAGTTTATCTTGACGACGACGGCTGGGGTGTTTACACCGCCGACCACAAAAAGTCGGCTCATTTTGAAATGACGGTCGTGGTGCGCAAGGGCGCTGCCGAGAGACTGACTACCTACGACTTTATCGAGAATAATAAATAATAATCAATATCAACGGAAACAACAACTTATGCCAAAACAATCAGCAATAGAAAAGGATGGTACCATCATTGAGGCTCTGTCAAACGCTATGTTCCGCGTAGAGCTTGACAACGGCCACGTCATCATAGCCCACATTTCGGGCAAGATGCGTATGCACTACATCAAGATATTGCCGGGAGACAAGGTAAAGGTAGAGATGTCTCCGTATGATTTGACCAAAGGAAGAATTTCCTTCAGATATAAATAACATTAAATACTTCAAACAAAATGAAAGTTAAGACTTCCATCAAAAAGCGTAGTGACGATTGCAAGATCGTTAAGCGTAAAGGCCGCTTGTATGTTATTTGCAAGAAGAATCCGAAATTCAAAATGCGTCAAGCATAATTTTTAACCGAACAAACAATAAAGTAAAGATAAATTATGGCACGTATAGCCGGAGTTGACTTACCAAAAAACAAGCGCGGAGTTATAGGTCTGACCTATATCTACGGAATTGGTCGCAGTTCCTCCCAGAAGATCCTCGGTGAGCTCGGCATCGACGAGAACATCAAGGTCAAGGATTGGAACGACGAGCAGATTGCAGCAATCCGTGGTAAGATTGCTGAAGAGTACAAGATCGAGGGCGAGCTTCGCTCTTCGGTTCAGATGAACATCAAACGACTGATGGATATCGGTTGCTATCGCGGCATCCGCCATCGCGTTGGTCTTCCCGTTCGCGGACAGAGCACCAAGAACAATGCACGTACCCGCAAGGGCCGCAAGAAAACTGTCGCAAACAAGAAGAAAGCTACTAAATAGGAGACTTGAATTATGGCTAAAAAGACAACAACAAACAAGAAAAGAGTTGTTAAGGTTGATGCTTACGGACAGCTTCACGTCTCTTCAACTTTCAACAATGTAATCGTAACTATCACCAACTCTACCGGTCAGGTTATCAGCTGGTCTTCTGCAGGTAAGATGGGCTTCAGGGGTTCCAAGAAGAACACTCCCTACGCAGCTCAGGTTGCTGCCGAAGATGCTGCCAAAGTTGCCTACGACCTTGGTCTTCGCAAGGTGAAGGCTTATGTCAAGGGTCCCGGTTCGGGCCGTGAGTCGGCTATCCGCACCGTGCACGGCGCAGGTATCGAGGTCACCGAAATCGTTGACGTAACTCCTCTGCCTCACAACGGTTGCCGTCCTAAAGGTCGTCGTAAAGTTTAATCTTTTAAATCGAATCAGAATATGGCAAGATATACAGGGCCTAAGACCAAAATCGCCCGTAAATTTGGTGAGCCGATCTACGGACCGGACAAATATCTGGACAAGAAGAACTATCCTCCGGGACAGCACGGCTTGGCCAAGAAACGCAAAAAAACTTCTGAGTACGGCATCCAGCTGGCAGAGAAGCAGAAAGTTAAATATACCTATGGTCTTCTGGAGCGTCAGTTCAGCTCTATGTACGACAAGGCAGCCAGAATGAAAGGCCGCACAGGTGAGAACCTGATCATGCTCCTCGAGAGCCGCATTGACAATCTGGTTTACCGTATGGGTATCGCCCCCACCAGGGCCGCTGCACGCCAGCTCGTAAGCCACTGCCACATCACCCGCAACGGTGAGGTTTGCAGCATCCCCAGCACCATCATCCGCCCCGGCGACATCGTTGGTGTACGTGAGCGCAGCAAGAGCCTGGAAGTTATCCAGGACAGCCTCTCCCGCGGTACCGGCAAGTACTCTTGGATTGAGTGGGACGCAGACAAGTGCGCAGGCAAGTTCCTGAACATCCCCGAGCGTACCGAAATCCCCGAGACCATCAACGAGCAGCTTATCGTCGAGTTGTACTCCAAGTAGTAGCGTGAAGAAACACTAACACCAAAAAACAAACAATTTTTATGGCAATATTAGCATTCCAAAAACCTGACAAGGTGATAATGCTGGACGCTACCGATACCTTCGGCCGCTTTGAGTTCCGCCCTTTGGAGCCCGGTTATGCGACCACCGTTGGTAACGCGCTTCGCCGCATTTTGCTCTCTTCTCTGGAGGGTTTTGCCATTACTTCCATCCGCATCGAGGGTGTCAAGCACGAGTTTGACACAATCCCCGGCGTGGTAGAGAACGTGGTGGACATCATCCTCAACCTCAAGCAAGTTCGTCTGAAGAGAATGATCGAGACTGAAGAGGGCGAAACTGCAACTGTGACTGTTAGTGGTAAGCAAGAATTCACTGCTTCTGACCTGGCAAAGAGTCTTTCCAATTTCTCTGTGCTCAACCCCGACCTGCACATCTGCACAATGGAGCCCAGCGTGAAAATCGTTATGGAATTCACCATTGGCAAGGGCCGCGGTTATGTTCCCGCAGACGAAAACAAAGACGAGAAGGCTCCGATAGGCACCATTGCAATTGACTCGATCTACACTCCCATCAAGAATGTCAACTATCGCAGGGAAGACTGCCGCGTAGAGCAGAAGACCGACTATGAGTCCCTGATACTTGAGATCACCACCGACGGGTCCATCTCTCCCAAGGATGCCCTGAAGGAGGCCGCAAAGATCCTCATCTATCACTTCATGCTCTTCTCCGACGACAAGATCACCCTCGAAGAGAACATAGCTCCCGAGAGCAAGAATCTTGACGAAGAGTCGCTGCGTACCCGCCACCATCTTATGACCAAACTTCAGGATCTGGAGATAAGCGTCCGCGCTCTCAACTGCCTCAAGGCCGTTGACATCGAGACCATCGCCGACCTGGTATCCCATAAGAAGGAAGAGCTGATGAAGCTGCGCAACTTTGGCAAGAAGTCTCTCACCGAGGTAGTGTTCCTGGTAGAGAACAAGCTCAAGCTCAGCTTCGGTATGGACATTTCT